>NZ_JBSGTR010000027.1:39191-60727 GCF_053607505.1 Rhodococcus sp. NPDC055112 | reverse complement strand
CAACCGCGGGCGCCGCGATCAAGGCACCTCTTCAGTCGGTGCCCAACGGATCGATCGAGACCGCCAGCCACACGATGGCACCACCGACCGCGATCAGCGCCCCCACGTCGAAGCGCTGACCCCGGACCGCCAGCAGCCCGACCCGCTCGGCGGGCAGGCACAGCCGGAATCCCGCGGCCAGCAGCGTCGCCAACCCGAAGACGAAGGCGCCGCGCCGCCACCGGTCGGCGAGCACGAAGACCACCGCGACGAGCACCACAGCGAACACCGCCAGCAGCGGCAGGTTCTTACGGGCGAAGCGCACCCAACGGTTCGCCGTCGGCGCGGACGTCTGAGCGGTCATCGCCGGTTCTACTCGGAGCCCGCTGCGAGCCGCTCCGCGCGCTCGACGACGTTGGTCAGCAGGAAGGCTCGCGTCAGCGGCCCGACGCCGCCCGGGTTCGGCGAGATGAACCCCGCGACCTCGCGGACACTGTCGTCGACGTCGCCGCGCAGACCGTCGGCGGTCCGACTGACACCCACGTCGAGCACGGCGGCTCCTGGCTTGACCATGTCCGCGGTGATGAGCCCGGGAACCCCGGCCGCCGCCACGATGATGTCGGCGCGCTCGACCTCGGCCGCGAGGTCCTTGGTTCCGGTGTGGCAGAGGGTGACGGTGGCGTTCTCGCTGCGACGGGTCAGCAGCAGACCGATCGGCCGGCCGACGGTGATTCCACGGCCGACGACCACCACGTGCGCACCGTTGATCGGCACCTCGTAGCGGCGGAGCAGGTGCACGATGCCGCGGGGGGTGCAGGGCAACGGCGCCTCCTTGCCCAGCACCAGTCGGCCCAGGTTCACCGGGTGCAGCCCATCGGCGTCCTTGCCCGGGTCGATCCGCTCGAGCGCAGCGTTCTCGTCCAGGTGCTTGGGCAGCGGCAACTGCACGATGTACCCGGTGCACTCGGGGTTGGCGTTGAGCTCGTCGATGGTGGCCTCGAGCTGGGCCTGGGTGATGTCGGCGGGCAGGTCGCGCCGGATCGAGGTGATCCCGACCTTGGCGCAGTCGTTGTGCTTGCCGCGCACGTAGGCGGCGGATCCGGGGTCGTCGCCGACCAGGACGGTGCCCAGCCCGGGCGTGATGCCCTCGGCCTTGAGCGCATCCACTCGGGCTTTGAGATCGATGAAGATCTCGTCGCGGGTTGCCTTGCCATCCAGGATCGTCGCAGTCACGGCCACCATTGTTTCAGGTATGACTGGATGGCATGGCAACGACTCCCGAACAGACGCCCGATCTCGTCGGCCCGCGGGTGGTGCTGACCGCGATCCGCCCCGAACACCGCGACCGGTTGCGCGAGATCCACCGCCAGCCAGACGTCCGCAAATGGTGGCAGACTCCCGACGACGACTGGCCCGAGGTCGAGGAACCGGACACCGTCAAGTACACGGTGCTGGAGGACGACCAGGTCATCGGGTTCGCTCAGTGGTACTGCGAACCGGACCCCGACTACCGGCACGCCGGGCTTGACCTGTTCCTCTCGTCCGGGACGCAGGGCCGGGGCCTCGGCACCGAGGTGGTGCGGGTCGTCTGCGCTCATCTGATCGACGACCACGGGTTCCACCGGTTGGTCATCGACCCGAAGCTCGCCAACGCCCCCGCGATCGCCTGCTACCGCAAGGTGGGCTTCAAGGATGTCGGGGTGATGCGCGAGTACGAGAAGAACAAGGAAGGCACCTGGGACGACGGCCTGCTGATGGACCTGCTGGCGCGCGAGTTCGTGCGCTGAGGCTGTCCGGCCCGTCAGGGCTCGACGATCAACCCGTGGGCGCCTGCCATCGCGATCGCCTGCGTCATCTCGATCTTCGCTCCCTCCAGCTTGGCGCTGGTCCACAGCGCGGCGTCGACGTGCGCACCGCGCAGGTCGGCGCCCTCGAGCCGGAGGCCGCTGGTGCGGGCGCCGAACAGGTCGACCGATTGCAGCACGGCCTGCCGCAGGTCGGCGTCGACGAGGTTGGCCTCGCGCAGCCTGCAGTCGGTGAGGTTCACCCCGCGCAGGTCGGCCTTGCCGAGCGAGGCGAGCGTGAAGTCCACCTCGTCGAACTCGATCGGCCGGATGCGACAGTCCTGGAAGTTGGAACCGAGCAGACTGGAACTCCGGAACACGCTGTGCCACAGCCGTGTCCGAGTGAACGTGCAGGACCGGAACGCAGTCACGGTGTGATGTGAACCGGACAGGTCCGCGCCGGTGAAATCGCAGTCGGTGAACACGACGCGTTCCGTGCGCAGCTCGCTCAGGTCCGCGTCCCGGAAGTTGCAGCCGGTGTAGTGCCGATCCTGCCAACTCTGGCGCGGCAATCGGGCGTCTGCGAAGTCCTCGCCGACGAATTCCTCGGGGTGTTCCGGTGCCATGTGGCCATCCTGCACCCACCCACCGACGGGAAGGCGCGCCGGTGGCCGGGCGACTGCCGTACCCGGTCTGCTACTCGGCGCCGATCAGGCGGGAGGCGTCAGGCGCACCCGGGTCGGCGTGATCCGCAGTTCGGTGCTGTAGACCCTGTCGATCTCCTCGACCGTGGTGCCGAGCTCGCCGGTGATGCTGGCCTCGTACTTGTCGAGGTAGGCGCGCATGCCGCTCGACCGCTTGTTCGGGGTCGCCGACGCGGTGCCGCTGATGACGACGATGTCCGTGCCGTGCGGGTCGGAGTTGAAGTTGAGGGTGACCGTCGGTCGCTCGGCGATGTTGTGCACCTTGCGCGATCCGGGCGCGCTGAACACCACCAGATCGTCGCCGTCCGGCACGAACCAGACCGGGTTGGGTGCAGGCGCTCCGCTGTCGGTGACGGTGGTCAACCAGGCGACGTGATCCTCGGCGATGTGGCGACGGGCCTCGGGCGGCATGTCCATGTCGGCCTCCAATCGGGGTCTGTCTCGACGATACGACTTCTCGGCGGCCCGGGGCGCTGAACGGCCCGCCGCCCCCGGTGGCAAGCTGATGCGGTGTTCCGACTGATGTTCCACGAGCCTCGCATCCCACCGAATACCGGCAACGCGATCCGTCTTGTCGCGGGCACCGGGTGCGAGCTGCACCTGGTCGGCCCGCTCGGCTTCGACCTGTCCGAACCGAAGCTGCGCCGGGCGGGGCTGGACTACCACGACCTGGCCTCGGTGACCGTGCACGAGAACCTCGAGGCGGCGTGGACCGCGCTGGCACCCGAGCGGGTGTTCGCGTTCACCGCGCACGGGCAGACCTCCTTCGCGGACGTCGAGTACCAACCAGGCGACGTGCTGCTGTTCGGCCCCGAGCCGACCGGGCTGTCGCCGGAGGTCCTCGCCGACCCGCACGTCACCGCCCAGCTGCGGATCCCGATGGTCCCCGGCAGGCGCTCGCTCAACCTGTCCAATGCCGCGGCCGTCGTCGTGTACGAGGCGTGGCGCCAGCACGGCTTCGCGGGCGGGAGCTAGCAGGGCGCGGTCGCCACGGCGAACGCCACCCGCATCTGGGTGAACCGGAACAGGCCGGGGCCGCCCGAGACCTCCTCGTAGGCGCGCACCACGTCGTCGACGAACCGCGGCACCCGATCCTCGTCGAGCCGGCCGGTCCAGGCCGCGAAACCCACCGCGCACCAACGGGAGAACTCGTCCCTCGATCCGAAGTCCCAGTCGAGATCGGAGGTCCGCAGGTCGGTCACGACGAGGCCGGCCGACGCGGCCAGTTCCGGATAGACGGCGGGGTCGATGTGGGTGAACGGCGGCTCGAACCCGGCGAACGACGCGGCCCACGCCTGCTCCCGGCACACGCGCATGGCCACCGACTCGAGGCTCGGCCGCTCACTCGCGCACACCATCTGGATGATCCCCCGCGCGCTGGGGTGCGCGGCACGGGCGATGCCTGCCAGCGCCCGACCCTGCTCGCTGACCCAGTGCAGCGCGTTGAACGAGACCACGACGTCGAACTCGTTCTCGAACGGCAACTCGCGCGCGTCAGCGACGAGGAAGGTCGCGGTCGCCCCGTCGGGCACCGGCCTGGACCGGGCCTTGTCGACCATTTTCGCCGAGGCGTCGACACCGACCACCGACCCCTGCATCAGCCGCCGGGCCAGGGCGAGCGTGACGAACCCGTCGCCGCACCCGACGTCGAGCAGGCGCTCGGTGCCGGTCAGCTCGAGACCGGACAGCGACCTCTCGGCCAGCGTCCGCTGCAGGCCACTGACCTCTGCGTACCCCTCACCGTCCCATTCGGACACGGGTCAATCCTGCACCTCGAAGCGCTTGTGGCGGGAGGTTTGCCCGGATATCAGCCGCACAGACTTCTTCGACAGGCCCAGATGCGCGGCGAGCAACTCCTCGGCGGCCTTGTTGGCCTTGCCCTCCACCGCCGGTGCGCGCACGTACAGCAGCAGGGTGCCGTCCTCGAGAATCTCGACCAGCGGCCCCTTCTTGCTGTTCGGCTTGATCTGCGCGGCGACGATGCGGGGTCCTGACGCCGGCACCCTCACACCGCCGCGATGTCGAGGAAGTCGCGCGCGGGCCCGCGCAGGCCGCGATCGGCGGACCACACCGCGAGCAGCCGGCGCGGCAGCCGAAGGCCCTGCACCTCGACGGACACAAGTCGTCCGTCCGTCAGGTCCGCCGCCACCGCCAGCGAGGACACCACCGCTGGCGCGTTGCCCGCCACGACGGCGGCCTTGACCGCCGTGCACGAGGTGAGCTCGAGCAACGGGTCCACGCACCCCGGCACGGCGTTCTCGAGCGTGTTCCTGGTGCCCGAACCGAACTCGCGCTGGATCAACGGCGTCCTGGCGAGTTCGATCGGGGTGATGGGGGCGGCGCTCGCCCACGGGTGCCCTGGCGGGACGACCACCACCAACTCGTCGCGCGCCACCTCCCGCGCATGGAGCCCCGCCGGCACGTCCGGCCCCTCCACGAAGCCGAGGTCCGCGTCCCCCGCCAGCACCTGAGCCGCGACGTCGGTCGAGTTCAGCAGCCGCACCGAGGTCACCACGGTCGGGTTCTTGCGCCGCATGGTCACCGTCCAGCCCGGCACCAGGTACTCGGCGATCGTCATGCTCGCCGCCACCGTCAGGTTGGCCTCGCGCTCGCCGCGCAGCGCCGAGATCCCCGAGGCCAGCTCCTCGGCGGCGGCGAGGGTGCCCGCCGCCCACTCCAGCACCAGTCCGCCCTCGTAGGTCGGGGTGACGCCGGTGGTGGCGCGGTCGAACACCCTGATCCCCAGCAGCCGTTCGGCCGAGCGGATCCGGGCACTGACGGCCTGTTGGCTCAGTCCGTGTTCGCGCCCCGCGGCCCCCATGCTGCCGAGCCGCGCGACGGAGACCAGGACGTCGAGGGCGGCAAGTTCGGGGACGCGCGGGGACAACGGCATACCAACAGAATAGGCCGCCACAACCTGTAGTTGTGACAGGCCAACGACAAGCCGTCTACCGGCACCGACGCCAGGACGGCAGTCTTTAATCATGCTCACGACCGCCCCCGCCCCCGCCACAACCGTTCGCCGCAGCCCCGCGTTGGCACACCTGACGCCGAACTGGTTCGCGGTGGTGATGGGCACCGGGATCATCGCGGTGGGCGCGGCGTCGCTCCCGGTGGATCTGCCGGGCCGTGACTCGATCGCGCGGGGATTCTGGGTGCTGGCGACCGCCGCGTTGCTGCTGCTCTCGGTCGCGTTCGCGGCCCACTGGGTGCGCCATCGCGAGCAGGCACTCGGCTACGCCCGCAACCCGGCGATGGCACCCTTCTACGGCGCACTGCCGATGGCCGTGCTGACCGTCGGCGCGGGCACCGCGGCCGTCGGCACCGAGATCTTCGGCCCGTCCGCCATCGTGGTCGCCGCGGTCCTGTGGGCGCTCGGCACGGTGGCAGGGGTTGCTGCGGCCATCATCGTGCCGCCGCGCATGTTGTCCGGCGGCACTCCCGGTCCCGTGTGGCTGATGCCGGTGGTGCCCCCGATGGTGTCCGCCGCCACCGGGGCCGCGCTCATCCCCCACCTGCCGGAGGGGCAGGCCAGGCTCGCCATGCTGCTCGGCTGCTACGCCCTGTTCGCGATGGCGCTGACCGCGGCCGTCGTGACCATGGCAGTGGTGATCCGGCACCTCGCCCGCACCGGACTGCCCGCCGTGCAGGCCATCCCGACCATGTGGATCCCGCTGGGCGTCATCGGGCAGTCGATCGCCGCCGCGAACCTGCTCGGCAGGGTCTCCGGCACCGCGGTCTCGTCCGATGCGGCCGCCGGGCTCCGCGCGTTCGGCGTCGCCTACGGCACCGCGGTCGCGGGAATCGGCGCGCTGGCCCTCGGCTTCGCCTGCCTGCTCACCTACCGGGCCGCAGGCCGCGGGCTCCGCTTCTCGATGAGCTGGTGGAGCTTCACATTCCCGCTCGGCGCCTGCGCGGTCGGCGCGGGAGCGCTCGGGATCGCAACCGATTCCGTTGCCGTCCAGTGGTTTTCCGTGGTCCTGTTCGCAGTGCTGCTCGGCATCTGGGCCGTGGTCGCCGCCAACACCGCGCGCGGGGTGTGGACGAGGGCACTATTCGTCCCCGTCCCATGAGCCCCGTCGCGCGGCGCCGTCAGAGCAGGAACACCAGCACCGCGCCGATCAGGGCGACCGCCGCGATGAGCGCGAGCGCGCCGGCCAGCACCAGCGGCCTGCCGCCTCCCGAGTTGGCGTCGTCGTCGCCTTCCGTGTCGCCGTCGGCATCGACGTCATGAACGGCCTGGATCGCCCCGACCGCGGACGCGGTCAGCAGGCTCGAACGTTCGTGGGCGTCGGTGACCTCGCGCACCTCGCGCACCGAACCCGGAATCGCGCTGATCACCTCGGTGACGTCGTACGACGGCGGCAGGCCGATCCGCCGGATCGCCATCGCCGGGGTCTGGAATCCGGCGGCCAGGATCGCCGCACCCAGCGCAGCGGCCTGCTCCGGGCCCGGCCCCACCACGCTGTGCACCCCGAGCCGGTCGGCCAGCGCGGTCGCGACGCCCTTCATGGCGACCGTGTCCCTCGCGACCAATCCGTCTCCGGTCACGACCACGGCATCGAGGTTCGAGGGCAACCAACCGAACGCGCCGAGCGCGGTGGAGAGCTGCGCGGTCGGCGACGTCCCGCTGCCTGCGGGGAACCGGAAGGAGCGGCCGACCAGGACACCCGAGCGCATCAGGCTCACCGTCGTTCCAGCGTCGTCCGCGTGGTACGTCCCGATCAGCTGGCCCGGCTGCTCCGCTACCTCGGATTCGAACCAGGCGCACGACGCCTCCGCGTCGGACACCAGCGTGATCTGCGGCATGCCGCCGTAATCGAGCGATTCACGGAGATCCGCCACGGTCTCAGGAGCCCAGTTGGACGGGTAGGTCGCCCAGACGTGTGGGGTGCCACCGTCCCGCCCACCGTGGTCCGGCAGCGGCTCACATTCGTGCAACAGGCTGCTGATCGCCGTCGCGACCACGTCCTCCGCCCGATACCGGGTGCCGTCGCTCGCCGCGACCCCCTCGGGGTCGCCGACTCTCGACAGGAACCCGGACAGCGTGTGCTCGGTACCGCCGTTCTGCCCTACCCCGCCTAGGACGGTGCTCCCGTCGGAGCCAACATGCAGCACCGTGTCGCGGACGATGACTATGGGGTCCGGGGTCCCCGCGTCGTTCGACGCGATCACCGTGTGCGACACGATGCTGCCCACCCTGAGCCCAATTCCCACGGACACGCCAACACCTCATTCGGTATGAACAGATCGCCGTCCGCGCGCCGAATCATTCAGCGCGCGGCCGGGTTACATATTGCTATGCCGACGTTCAGGTGGGCGTGCGACACACGGCCGGGGCGTCCGGTTCCCATTTTTTTGCCACGCCCCGAGCGGGCGTTGCGGGTCTGCGGACCACCGGTGCCGCGGCCCGGTGTCAGGCCAACGCCAGGAAGAGCTTCTCGAGTTCCGCCTCGGTCATCGGCTCCTGGTTGTCCCGGTTGGTTCCCGACAGGCAATCGCGCAGGCCGGTCGCGACGATCTTGAAGCCGGCGCGGTCCAACGCACGCGAGACCGCGGCGAGCTGGGTCACCACGTCCTTGCAGTCGCGGCCGCTCTCGATCATCGAGATGACGCCCGCCAGTTGGCCCTGCGCGCGCCGCAACCTGTTGAGCACCAACGCGATGCTCTCCTCGTCACCCGTCATTGCGCCACTCCCTGTTCTCACGTCCGAATTCGTCCACTCCGATAGTACCCGCCGGGGTATGTGATCGCGGGCGGGTGCAGCCCTGGCCTGCACAGATGCTAATGTCGCCGTGTTGAGACACGGGGTGCTCCGCAAGTCGCGGGGCTGAGAGCAGACCCGAGAACCTGGCCAGGTAATGCTGACGAAGGGATGTCATGGCTTCGCATACGCCCACCACGGGGGGCACCGCCGCTAGCGACTGCTTGCAGGTCGCTCGAAACAACACCGCTGACGACTGCGTGCAGGTCGCTCGAAACAGCACCGCTGGCGACTGCTTGCAGGTCGCTCGAAACAACACCGCTGACGACTGCGTGCAGGACCGCTTCACCGAACACCTGTGGGATCACACCAAGGCGCTGCGCGTCGCGATCGACGAGCTGGAGTTCCTCCGCCGTCTCGGCGACGGCAGCCTGCCGCTGGACGTCTTCCGCTTCTACGTCGAGCAGGACTCGCTGTACCTCAGCGGGTACGCCAAGGCGCTGGCCCTCCTCGCCTCGCGGGCACCCGACCCGGCGTCCGCCGCCTTCTGGGCCACCTCCGCCGCCAGCGCTGCCGTGGTCGAGACCTCCCTGCACGAGGACCTGCTGTCGGGCGGGGTGCTGCCGCCCGCCGAGCAGGAACCCCGACACTCCCCTACCTGCCTCGGCTACGTCTCGTACCTGATCGCGGCCGCGGCCACCGAGCCGTACCCGGTCGCGGCGGCGGCGATCCTGCCGTGCTTCTGGATCTACGCCGAGGTCGGGCGCGACCTGGCCGCGAGCGCGGCGAAGGTGCTGGCAGCCGATGCAGGACATCCCTACGCGCAGTGGGTGTCCACCTACGACGCCGAGGAGTTCCAGACCTCCGCGGCGACCGCCCGCACCCTGGTCGACGCGGCTGCGGCCGCAGCCACACCGGGCGAGCGCGAGGCGATGGTCGAGGCGTTCACCGTCGCGACGCGGTACGAACTCCTGTTCTGGGACACCGCGCTCCACCCGCAGCCCTGGCCCGCGCCGTGACCGCCCGGATCCGCCGCGCGCTCGCGGGCGCCGTCGTCGCGCTGTCCTCACTGTCGTTGCTCACCGCGTGTGGTTCCGACACCGGCTCAGGGGAGACCATCCGGTTCGCCCTCGACTGGACCCCGAACACCAACCACACCGGGCTCTTCGTGGCCCAGCAGCAGGGGTACTTCGCCGACGCCGGGCTGGACGTGGAGGTGTTGCCGTACAACAACACCGCGGTCGACACCCTCGTCGACGCCGGCAACGCCGAGTTCGGGATCAGCACCCACGACGCGTCGACGTTCTCCCGAGCCTCCGGCGCGCACACCATCTCTGTGCTGGCACCGCTGCAGCACTGGGCGACCGCGATCGGCGTCCGCGCCGACCGGGCCGACATCGTCAGCCCCAAGGACCTCGACGGCAAGACCTATGCCGGGTTCGGCGATCCGGGCGAGAACGAGACGCTCCGCCAGGTGATCCGAAATGACGGTGGCACCGGCGATTTCAACTCGGTCACCCTCGGCACGTCGGCGTACGAGGCCGTCTACTCCGGCAAGGCCGACTTCACCGTCTCGTACTCCGCATGGGAGGGCATCGAGGCCGAGCACGCGGGCACCCCGATGCGGTACTTCCGCTACACCGACTACGGGTTCCCCGACGCCTACGCCATCGTGATCGACGGCAACGAGGACTGGCTCGCATCGCACCCCGAGCAGGCCCGCAAGTTCGTCCAAGCGCTGCAGCGGGGCTACCAGTTCGCCGCGGACAACCCGGACGAGGCCGCGAAGCAGCTCATCGAGGCCAACCCTGGCGCCTTCAACGACGAGTCACTGGTGATCGAGAGCCAGCGGATGCTCGCCTCGCAGTACATGAAGGACGCGACCGGGAAGGTCGGCACCCAGACCCTGCCGCAATGGGCGGGCAACTCCGGATTCCTCTACCAGCACGGACTGCTCGCCGGCCCGGACGGCAACACGTTGACCACCGAACCCGACTGGTCGACGTACTTCACCAATGACTACCTCGGCCCTTCGTAGACTGACCCCCGCCCTTGTGGTGGTGGCGGCGCTGGTCGTCGCCTGGCAGATCTATGTCGACGTCAGTGGGATCCGTCCGCAACTGCTGCCGTCGCCGGTGCGCGTCGCGCAGCAGGGCTGGGGGCACCGCGAGGAGATCGCGGGGCACGCGGGCGCCACGCTGACGGTAACCCTGATCGGGTTCTCGGTGTCGCTGGTCCTGGCGTGGGCACTGGCGATCCTGGTGGATTTCTCGCCGTGGCTGCGCCGCGCCTTCGTGCCGTTGTTCGTGGCCTCGCAGACGCTGCCGATCATCGCGATCGCACCCCTGATGATCATCTGGTTCGGGTTCGGGCTGCTGCCGAAGGTCCTGGTGATCGCCCTCGCCACCTTCTTCCCGATGGCGATCGGGCTGATCGAGGGCTTCGCCTCGACCGAACGGGAGGCGGGCGCGCTGCTGCGCAGCATGCGCGCCTCGCGATGGCAGGTGTTCCGGTACGTCCGGCTGCCGTCCGCGCTGCCGCGGTTCTTCACCGCGCTGCGGATCGGCATCACCTACGCCGTCGTCGGGGCGGTGTTCGCCGAGTACGTCGGGGCCAGTAAGGGACTCGGCATCTACATGAGCCTGCAGAAGAACTCGTTCCGCACCGACCTGGTGCTGGCGGCGGTGCTGGTCACCGCCGTCATCAGCATCGCCCTGTACCTGCTGACGTTCGCGGTGGAGCGGGTCGTCGCCCCATGGTCCCGGATGGAGCACGGCCATGGCTGAGGCACGGGGATCGAGGATCGCGCTCGAGGGGATCACCAAGTCGTATCCGCAGCCCGGGCGGCGCACCGGCTCCCGCCTCGTACTGGACCGGGTGTCCTTCGACGCCGCCCCCGGCGAGTTCGTCTCCGTCATCGGCCCGAGCGGCTGCGGCAAGAGCACGGTGTTCAACATCCTCGCCGGGCTGGACGCGCCGGACTCGGGCCGGGTGCTCGTCGGCGACGGGGCCGCGTCGGGAACGCCGCACAGCGCATACATGCCACAGAAGGACCTGCTGTTCCCGTGGCGAACGGTCCTCGACAACACCGCGCTCGGGCTCGAGGTGCAGGGGATCGACAAGCGGGAGGCCAGGCGCCGCGCCCGCGAGCTGTTCCCGATCTTCGGGCTGTCCGGGTTCGAGGACGCCCGCCCGTTCCAGCTCTCGGGCGGGATGCGCCAACGCGCCGCCATGCTGCGCACGGTCGTCCAGGACCGCGAGCTGCTGCTCCTCGACGAGCCGTTCGGCGCGCTCGATTCGCTGACCCGCACCGAGATGCAGGACTGGCTGCAGCAGGTGTGGCAGCGGTACCGGTGGATGGTCCTGATGATCACGCACGACATCCGCGAAGCGGTCTACCTCTCCGACCGGGTGATCGTGCTGTCGGCCAGGCCCGCCACCGTGCGCCGGGAGGTGCGGGTGGACCTGCCGCGCCCCCGGGAGCTGTCCGTCGTCACCTCGCCCGAGTTCGTGGCGCTGGAGCAGGAGCTGCTCGAGGTGCTGCACGAGGAGTCGCGCCGCGCGCTCGCCGAACAGGAGTCCGCGCCTCGATGAGCCGCGGGCCTGGCGCCGCCGACACGCTGCGGCCACACTGGAGGTGAATCCCGGGTCGCCGACGAGCCGGGGCGACACCGCAGGAGAATTGCCATGGGTAGCAGGGGACCGTTCGGCATCGACCCGGAAGACATCGAGCGCATCGCCCGCGAGGCCAGTGCGGGACTACGCGACGCCGCCGAGAAGTTCGGCAGGTTCCTCGACGATGCGGGCATCCCCTACTCGCACTCGTTCAATGTGGGAACCAGCACGTCATGGCCCCGACCGCGCCCGGAGACCACGGGCGACGCAGGCGACGGCGTGTGGGCCATCTACACCGTCGATGAGGACGGGTCCGCCCGGGTGGACCAGGTGTTCGCGACGGAGCTCGAGGCACTGCGGATTCACAAGAACAACACCGACCCGCGACGACTGGTGCGGTTCCTGCCGTACGGGGTGACGGTGAGCGTGCTCGACGAGGACACCGCCGACAAGCCCGATTCCACAGCCTCGGCGGACTCCGCGGACGAGACCCCGACCGGCGATACCGGCCGGGCACCCACCGACGACGAGAGCTAGCTGACGAACTCGCCGACCGGCACCCGCCCGGCCTGCCAGGTGCGGTAGCCACCGTCCAGGTTGCGCACGCTGCGCCCGAGCCGGCGCAGGAGCTGGGTCGCGGTATGGCCGCGCTGACCGACCTGGCAGACCGCAATCAGCTCACCGTCCGGCAATTCGGCTGCGCGCGAGCGCAACTGGTCGAGCTCGATGTTCACCGATCCGGGGATCGAGCCCAGTGCGAACTCGGCGGGGGTGCGCACGTCCACCAGCACCGCACCGGCCTCGACCAGAGCGGGCAGCTCGTGCCACTGCGCCGTTGCGGTGGTGCCGGTGCGCATGTTGTCGGCGATGTAGCCGAGCATGTTCACCGGGTCCTTCGCCGAGCCGAACTGCGGGGCATAGGCCAGTTCGAGGTCGGCCAGGTCGGTGGCGGTGAGACCGCCGACCATCGCGGTAGCGATCACGTCGATGCGCTTGTCCACTCCGTTGCCGCCGACGCCCTGGGCGCCGAGGATCGCGTCGGTGTCCGGATCGACGAGCAGCTTGAGCGACATGCCTTGCGCGCCCGGGTAGTAGCCGGCGTGCGACTGCGGGTGCGTGTGGATGACCCGGTACTCGCGGCCCGCGGCGCGCAGCCGCTTCTCGTTCCAGCCCACCGCGGCCACCATCAGCGAGAACACCCCGACGATCGCGGTGCCGACGACGGGACGCGCCCGCACCGGCCTGCCCGCGATCACGTCCGCGACGAGCCGGCCCTGCCGGTTCGCGGGGTTCGCCAGCGGAACCAGACCGGCACCGCCGGTGAGCGCGTCGGTCTTCTCGACCGCGTCGCCGACCGCGTAGACGCCCTCCGCGGAGGTGCGCATGCTCGCGTCGACCACGATGCCGCCCCGGGAACCGACCTCGATGCCCGCGCCGACCGCCAGCGCGGTCTCGGGGCGCACGCCGATGGCCATCACGACGACGTCGGCCGGGAGGAGGCGGCCGTCGGCGAGGGTCGCGGTGTCCGCGCCGAGTGCGATCACCTGGGTGCCGAGCTCGAGCCGGACGCCGTTGCCGCGCAGCTCATCCGCCACCGGCGACGCCATCTCGGGATCGAGCGGGGCCAGCACCTGGTCGGCCAGCTCGACGACGGTGACCTCGAGGCCACGGTGTCGCAGGTTCTCGGCGAGTTCGACGCCGATGAACCCGGCCCCGACGATCACCGCGGTACGGGCGTCGGCGTCGAGCGCGCCCACCAGCCGGTCCACGTCCTCGACGTCGCGCAGGACCAGCGCCCGCCCGACCCCCTCGATGTCGGGAACGATAGGGCTCGCGCCTGGGCTGAGAACCAGCGAGTCGTACGACTCCACGGTCTCGTCGCCGGTCCGCAGATCGCGGACGGTGACCATCCTGGCGGCGGGGTCCACTGCGACCACCTCGGTGCGCACACGCACGTCGAGGCGGAACCGGGCGGCGAGGCTCTCCGGCGTCTGCAGCAGCAGCGCCTCGCGGTCCTCGATGACCCCTCCCGCGTAGTAGGGCAGCCCGCAGTTCGCGAACGACACGTGCGCGCCGCGCTCGAAGACGACGATCTCCGCCTCCTCGTCCAGGCGACGCAACCTGGTCGCGGCGGACATACCTCCTGCGACCCCACCCACGATGACGACCTTCACGGCGACTCCTCTCAGTCGACCCAAACTATACCCCCTAGGGTATCCATTCGGTCGTGGACGTGACCCGTCACACCCCGGGAGCGCCGAGGGTCAGCGCCTGCGGAGCAGCCGCACGACGGCGTACCCGACGAGGACGACCAGCGCGGCGAAGCCCACCCAGGGGACGGCCCTGCCGAGGAAGACGACCAGTCCGTGCAGCGCGGACAGCAGTGCGTGCCACCCGGCGACGACGCCGTCCCAGAAACTGTCCGGGTCCGCGCTGTCCGGCCCTGCGGTGGTGATGTCGATCGAGATGGTCGCGAGCTCGACCTGGTCGGCCAGCGCGCGCCGCTGCGCGACGAGGCTGTCGAGTTCCGCCTGCCGCTGCGAGAGCGCGTTCTCGGCCTCGATCAGGTCCGCGGTGTTCGCGGCGGTCGCGATCAGCCCCTGCAGCCGGGTGACCGAGGCCTGCAGGGCACCGATCCGCGCGTCGAGATCCTGGGTCTGCATGGTGACATCGCTCTTGCTGACGCTGACCCCGGTCACCTCGCCGAGGTCCGAGATCTCGTCGAGGGTGGCGGTGAGGCGGTCCGCCGGGATCCGAACCGTCAGCGAACTGCTCGGCTCGGTGTCGTCGGTCCGCGGCCGCTCGGTCCGGTCGTCGACCCGTCCGCCGGCCTCTTCGACGATGCGTACGACGACGTGGCCGGTGTCGACGGGGTCGGCCGCGGTGAGCGAGACCGTGCCGGTGGTGACCTCCTGCCGCTCGGCGAGGCCCTCCGCGGGCGCAGGGGCGAGCTTCGCATCGGGGGCGATGCCCGCGTCGGCACCGGCCGCGGGCGAGGATTGCGAGTCGGACTGCGGCTGTTCGGGTTCTCCGCCACCGCACCCCGCCAACAGCGCGATCAGGATCAGGATCGTGGCGAGCGCGGGTGCCTTCATACCGGGGATGCTAAGCCGGTGGGCGCCGGCGGACGGAACTCCGACACGCCACCCGGCGTGCGGTTCACCGGTAGTCCCGGGACTTGCCCGCCATCCGCAGGTCCATCCGCTGCAACCGGTCCGCCACCACCGTCACCGCACCCTCCGCGTTCTGCACCTTTCCCCGGACCAGGAGCGCGGGCGCGGTGTGCGCGAGGGTGCGGTACCGGGCCCACAGCCCCACCGAGCAGACCACGTTCACCATCCCCGTCTCGTCCTCGAGGTTGATGAAGGTGACCCCGCCCGCGGTGGCCGGGCGCTGGCGGTGGGTGACCGCTCCCCCGACCAGCACCCGGTCGCCGTCGGGCACCGCCAGCAATCCCGATGCCGGGGTCACGCCCAGCGCGTCGAGCTGCGGGCGCAGGAACTCGGTGGGATAGGAGTCGGGCGAGACCCCGGTCGCCCACACATCCGCGGCCGCGAGTTCGACGTCGCTCATCCCTGGCAGGGTGGGCGCGACGGTCGAGGCGCCCATGCCCGGCAGCCGTCCCGGCCGCTCCCCCGCGGCCGCCCCCGCCGCCCACAGCGCCTGACGGCGCGACCCGGCGAAACAGCCGAGCGCGCCCGCGGTGGCCAGCGACTCCGCCTGCGGAGTGGTCAGCTCCACTCGACCGGTCAGGTCGAGCAGGGAGGTGTAGGGCCCGCCCTCACACCTGGCCGCCACGATCTTCTCCGCCAGTGCCGAACCGATGTGCCGCACCTCCCCGAGGCCCAGCCGGACCTCCAGCCCGTCGCCTTCGAGCGTGGCGTGCGCCAGGCTGGCGTTCACGTCCGGCCCGTGCACCCGGACCCCGTGCCTGCGGGCATCGGCGACCAGCGACTGCGGGGAGTAGAACCCCATCGGCTGGGCCCGCAGCAGTCCGGCACAGAAGGCCGCCGGGTGGTGCAGCTTGAACCAGGCCGAGTAGAACACCAGTGCGGCGAAGCTCTGCGAATGGCTTTCCGGGAAGCCGAAATTCGCGAACGCGTACAGCTTCTCGAAGATCCGGTCGGCCACCTCCCCTGTGACGCCGTGCAGTTCGCGCATCCCGTCGTAGAACCGGCCGCGCAGCCGTTCCATCCGCTCCGGCGACCGCTTGGACCCCATCGCCCGGCGGAGCTGGTCGGCCTCGGCCGCCGTGAACCCGGCCACGTCGACCGCCATCTGCATCAGCTGTTCCTGGAACAGCGGCACACCCAGGGTCCGCGCCAGGGCCTTCTCCAGCGACGGGTGGTCGTAGGTGACCGGCTCGATCCCGTTGCGGCGCCGGATATACGGGTGCACCGAACCGCCCTGGATGGGCCCCGGCCGGATCAGCGCCACCTCCACCACCAGGTCGTAGAAGTTGCGCGGCTTCAGTCGTGGCAGGGTGGCCATCTGGGCGCGGGATTCCACCTGGAACACGCCGACCGAATCGGCTCGCTGCAGCATCTCGTAGACCGCCTCCTCGGACAGGTCCAGCCTGGCCAGATCCACCTCGAGGTTCTTGTGCTCGGCCACCAGGTCGATCATGTAGTGCAGCGCGGAGAGCATGCCGAGCCCGAGCATGTCGAACTTGACCAGCCCCACCGCCGCGCAGTCGTCCTTGTCCCACTGGAGAACGCTCCGGTTCTCCATCCGCGCCCATTCCACCGGACACACGTCGGCGATCGGCCGGTCGCAGATCACCATGCCGCCGGAGTGGATGCCGAGATGCCTTGGCAGGCCCTCTATCTGGCCCGCGAGCTCCAGCACCGCGGGCGGGATGTCGGTATCGGCCTCTTGGGAGACCCCGGTCCACCGACTGACCTGCTTGCTCCAGGCGTCCTGCTGGCCCTGCGAGAAGCCGAGCGCCCGAGCCATGTCCCGCACCGCCATCTTGCCGCGGTAGGTGATGACGTTCGCGACCTGCGCCGCATAGGCGCGGCCGTAGCGGTTGTAGACGTACTGGATCGCCTCCTCGCGGCGATCCGATTCGATGTCGACGTCGATGTCGGGCGGGCCGTCCCGTTCCGGCGAGAGGAACCGCTCGAACAGCAGCTTGTTCCCCACCGGGTCGACGTTGGTGATGCCGATCGCGTAACAGACGGCCGAGTTCGCCGCCGATCCCCTGCCCTGACAGAGGATGTCGTTGCGGTGACAGAAGGACACGATGTCGTGCACGACGAGGAAGTACCCCGGGAACCCCAGCTGGGCGACGATCGTCAGCTCGTGCTCGATCTGCCGGTAGGCGTCGGGCCGCTGCTCGGGGGTGCCGTAGCGCCGCCGGGCGCCCGCCATCGTCAATTCGCGCAGCCAGCTGTTCTCGTCGTGGCCCTCGGGCACCTCGAACGGCGGTAGCTCGGGCGCGATCAGCCGCAGGTCGAAGGCGCACTCGCGGCCCAGCTCGACCGCGCCCGGCACCGCAGTGGGATGCGCGGCGAACAGCCGGGACATCTCCGCCCCGGACCGCAGGTGCGCGCCGCCGGTCGGCCCCAGCCATCCGGCCGCCTCGTCCAGGCTCTGCCTGGCGCGGACCGCCGCCATCGCCATGGCCAGGCGTCGGCGTGGCGGTCCGGCGAAATGCGCTGCGGTGGAGGCGATGACGGGCAGTCCGGCGGCCGCGGCGAGCTCGGCCAGCGCGCCGTTGCGTTCGTCGTCCTCGGCCACGCCGTGGTGGGTGAGCTCGACGGTGACCCGGTCACTGCCGAACCTCTCGATCAGTCCGCGCAACTCCCCCTCCGCCGCCGAGACGCCCCCGGAGTCGAGCGCCATGCGCACGTGCCCCTTGCGACAGCCGGTGAGGATCTGCCAGTGCCCACCCGCCGCCTCGGTCAGCGCGTCCAGGTCGTACCGCGGCTTTCCCTTCTCGCCGCCCGCCAGGTGCGCCGCCGCGAGCTGCCGCGACAGCCGTCGGTAGCCCTCCCGCCCGCGCGCCAGCACCAACAGGTGGGTGCCGCCAGGGTCCGGCGTCCCGGTCCGCGAACCGGCCGAGTCCGCATCGCGTGACGGCAGGGACAATTCGGCCCCGAAGACGGTGCGCATGCTCAGCTCCTTGGCCGCCTCCGCGAACCGCACCACCCCGTAGAGCCCGTCGTGGTCGGTCAGCGCGATCGCCTCGAGCCCCAGCCGGACCGCCTCCTCCACCAATTCCTCGGGCGGGCTCGCGCCGTCGAGAAAGCTGAAGGCCGAGTGCGCATGCAACTCCGCAAAGGGCACGGTCGGCGTCTCGTCCCGGGAGATCGGGCCCGCGCGGTACTCGCCACGCTTGCGGGACCAGGCCGGACTGTCGCTGCCGTCGCCGGGGTACATCGCCTCCGGCGGGTTCCGTCCCGGCCTGCCGGAGAGCACCCGCTCCATCTCCGACCATGTCGGCGGCCCGTTTCCCCAGCCCATCGCGTTCACCTTCCCTGCGCATCCGGCCGCCGGGGACCCGGCGACGGAGCTCGAGCGGGGAAGTCGCATCGAACGTGTGTTCTATTATGAACCGAGCCTCGCACAGGAGTCAACCGACCCGCGGGCGGCGGTCGGCCCCGCGAATCAGGTTGCCGCGGAGGCCCTCTCCAGACCGTCGAGGATCAGGTCGAGGCCGAACTCGAACTCGTTGCCGAATTCGTATCCGGGTTGCAGCACGTGCTCCACGGCCAACTCGGTGAGGTGCGGGTACTCGTCGGCAGGCATTCCCTCCAGGATGGCCTGAGCCAGGTCCTCGGCCTCCTGCGGACCCTCGAAGGGCAGAGCGGCCTCCTGCAGCGCGAAGCCGTAGATGTAGCTGTCGAGGACGGCGAACGCGTGCGCGGCCATCGGAACCGAGAAACCGCCCGCCCGAAGGCTCCCGAGGACGGCGTCGTGATGCCGCAGCGTCGCCGGGCCGGGACTGGTCCTCGAGTCCAGGAGCCCGATCGCCCAACGATGGCGCGACAGCACCTCGCGGGCCGAGATCGCCCGCAGCCGCATCGCCTGCCGCCAGCCGGATGCACCCGGATCCATCACGATCTCACCGAAGACGTGATCGACCATCCCGTCGAGAAGATCGTCCTTGTTGGCCACGTGGTTGTAGAGGGACATCGCCTCGACGGCGAGCGCCTCGCCGAGCTTGCGCATGCTCAGTGACGCGATCCCGTGTTCGTCGGCATAGGCGACGGCGGCCAGGAGCACCTCGTCCCGACTCAGCCGGCCGCGCGGACCCCGCGCAGACCTTGGCGGTGCCATGCCTCCCCCTCTCACCTTGACGCACTTACCCTGTAAGCGTAGAACTACTTACACCGTAAGTCTCACGTCCACCACCGAGGAAGACGTCATGACGACAACCCCAACAGGCCACGACCGCCACGGCACCGACACCGCGAGCAGAACCACCGCCCGCACGGTCGGCGTGCTGTTCCTCTTCTCCACCGCAGCGTTCCTGGTCGGCGACGCCCTGATCCAGGAGTACTTCTCCACCGGGACCGGCCCGACCGGCAGCCTGGTCGCGGGCGTACTGCTCCAGACCCTCTGTGGCCTCGCCGTGGTCGGCATCGGCCTCGCCCTACGGCGAACCCTTGGTCGGTACAGCACAACCCTCGCCACTGCCTACCTAGTCACCCGGTGCCTCGAGTGCCTGGCGATCGGCGCGGTGGGCGCCTACCTCCTCGCCACGAAGTCGCAGTTCGAGCAGTACGAGCTGCTCATCTACCTCTTCTCCGGCATCGCAGGCCTGATCCTGTCCTTCGTCCTGCTCCGGACCGGGTTCGTTCCCGCCTGGCTCGCCTGGCTCGGCCTCGTCGGCTACGGCGTACTGCTCCTCGCCATCCCGGCGGGCCTGCTCGACATCGCCGCGCTCGACTCCGGTCCCGGGGTGCTGATGTACGTCCCCGGTGGCCTGTTCGAGCTGATCCTGCCGATTCTCCTGATCACCAAGGGATTCCACACTCCCTCGACACGGGTGGCCGGATCGGATCGCGAGCCCGCCACCTCGGTGGGCGCATGAGTAGCGTCCGCGCGACCGTCCCGCACGAGGGCGTGGCGACGGCACAGGACCGGTCGCGGCGCCGCGCCTGCCTTGTCGCGGGGTCCTGGCTGCTGCTCATGGCCGCGCTCGACGTGGTGGTCGCGTAGGCGCTCTACGCGGCGCTGCTCCCGGCGAACAGGGCGATCTCGATGCTGGCGGGCGATGCCCAGGTACTCATGGGAGTCGAGGCGTTCCACGACACCTGGGACATCGGCCTGCTCTTCTTCGGCCTGCACCTGGTCGTGGTCGGCGTGCTGGCCTATCGGTCGGGCTTCGTGCCAGGAGTCTTGGCAATCCTGGTGGCCGCGGCGGGCTTCGGCTACGCCTACGACAGCGTGGCCGCGGTGCTGTCCGGGGGCTCCCTCCAGAAGATCGGCGCGTTCACCTTCGTCGGCGAACTCCTGCTTGCGATCTGGCTCGTGTCCAGGCCGGGAGGGCCCGTGTGTGCTGTCGAGCGCAGGACTCCCGAAAGGCACTGACCTGAGTGTCTCTGGTCCCGAAGTCCTCGAGCACGTCGCCCGCCAACTCAACGGCCGTCCACGCAAAACGCTCGACTGGGATACCCCAGCCGAGCGTCTGCGTGATCTGCTAACCCGCTAGTTGGTGCGGATCTTCAGGCCGGGGTTGGCGGCGAGGACCGAGTTGATCGGCTGCCCCCAGGTCGTCATCGGCTTGTCGCAATTCCCGGGGTCGCCGGCGCTCACGATGCCCAGTGCCTTGGTGCCGGTCACCATGGCCCCACCGCTGTCGCCGGGAATCGTGCACAGCTTCGCGGCGAAGGCGTTGGGCACCGTGGCGCCTCGGGGACCGGAATTCACGTACTGGTTGATGGCGGTGATTTTGCCGCAGGTGTAGCCGGAGGTGTTGCCGGACTTGCACACCGGCGCCCCGACCACGGGATCTGCGGTGCCAGTGATCGCCAATGGGTCCCCGCCGTGGGTGGAAACGAAGTTGTTCTGGAAACGGTGGGCGGCATCGCTTCTGAACTCGATCACCGCGTAGTCGCCGCCATCGACGACCGTCTTGTCGAAGGCGCCAAGGAGATAGAAGGGGGTTGTCCCCTCCCTCACCTCCGTGGCGTTGACGTTGCCCGCGTTTTCGCGGTGCCGGTCACAGTGTCCGGCGGTGATGTTCACCACGTCGCCGTCACCGTCGGTGCCGTTGAAACCGAACGAGCATTCGTGATCGCCGGTGTCGCCCATGGTGTATCGGGTGCCGCCCATGATGGTGTCGGGGGCCGGCGTGGGCTTGGGGGTGGTGGGCTTGGGGGTGGTGGGCTTGGGGGTGGTGGGCTTGGGGGTGGTGGTGGCCGCGGGTGCGATGGTGACCTGCGCGGTGGTGGTGGATCCGGTGACGCCGTCGCGGCCGGAGAAGGTGGCGTCGATGGTCGCCTTGCCGGCGTTCGCGGGGCTCCACTCCATGGTGGCGGTGCCGTCGGCGCCGACCGGTACTTCGTTGGAGAAGTTTCTAAGGTCCCCGTTTGCATGGTTCTCGGTTACCTCGAATGTGACAGTGTCGCCCGCTGCTGCGGGGCTGACCTTCGCCTTCAGCTTGATCGCCTTGCCGCCGGCGGTGGCTCCCTTGATGGGGTCGAGGGTGATCGTGGAGGCAACGGGGTCGCTGTCGGCGGGTGCGACGGTGACCTGCGCGGTGGTGCTGGATCCGGCGACGCCGTCGCGGCCGGAGAA
>NZ_JBSGTR010000027.1:0-39098 GCF_053607505.1 Rhodococcus sp. NPDC055112 | reverse complement strand
GTCCAGGTCGTACTCGTCGTCCTTGAAGGTGACGGTGCCGCCTGCTGCTGCGGGGTTGACCTTCGCGGTGAGGGTGGTGATCTTGTCGACCTTCGCTCCGGTGATGGGTTCGAGGGTGATCGTGGAGGCAACGGGGTCGCTGTCGGCGGGTGCGACGGTGACCTGCGCGGTGGTGCTGGATCCGGCGACGCCGTCGCGGCCGGAGAAGGTGGCGGTGATGGTGTGCTGGTCGTCCCAGCGGGGGGTCCACTCGTAGGTGACGGTGCCGTCTGCGCCCACCTGCACGGTGTCCAGGTCGTACTCGTCGTCCTTGAAGGTGACGGTGCCGCCTGCTGCTGCGGGGTTGACCTTCGCGGTGAGGGTGGTGATCTTGTCGACCTTCGCTCCCTTGATGGGGTCGAGGGTGACCTTGGAGGCAACGGGGTTGGCGCGTTGCGGTTCGCGCGAGCTGGGTGCCGGTGCCGGTGCGTGCGCTATGCGTACAAAGCTGAGGAAGTCGGGCAGCTGTAGGCCCTGGCCCTCGGCGGTGTCCTCGACCTCCAGCGCGATGTCGTTGGCGGCGGGGTCGATCGCTGTGCCGTTGATGAGGCCGGCCAGCGGTGCGGGCAACTGCTGAACCCAGGTGTTGAGCTGGCCGAGTAGGCCGGACAGGGCCTGCTCACTGCGCGCCTGGTCCTTGACCTGATAGCCGGCGGCCTCGACGGCGGTGCGGGCGGCGGCCTTGTCGGGTCCGTCGGCCAGACCGACCAACGGGGCGCCTGCCGCATCGAGCCACACGCCGGCGAACGCGGTGGGGAACTTACCGCGCAGCGTGTCCGCGAACCTCAG
The DNA here is from genome assembly GCF_053607505.1 of Rhodococcus sp. NPDC055112. Lineage (NCBI taxonomy): Bacteria > Bacillati > Actinomycetota > Actinomycetes > Mycobacteriales > Nocardiaceae > Rhodococcus > Rhodococcus sp. NPDC055112. Next base: position 38,270 of record NZ_JBSGTR010000027.1, on the reverse strand, counting down.
CAGCTCCTGCCCCGTGTCTGCCTGCTCGAGGTACTGGGCGGGGTTGAGTCCGAGGTCGCGTTGGATCGCGGCCACCATGTCCGCGGGCAACGCGGATGCCGGTGCGGCGGGTTCGGCCTGGGCCAGGGCCACGCACGGCGCGACCAAAAGCAGTGCCGCGGTACCGATCATCGCGGCACGGCGGGCGCGGATACTACGCATGGGGACCTTTCGGTATACGGATATGACCAAGGCGTTGCGGCCAGGCCGGTCGCAGGACTGTATGGGCGATGCCCGCCGTTGACTACCGAAAATTGATGGGATGAATGCGGGCTCAGTGGCGCGCGAGGCGGTCGTGGCACGTCAACCGAGTGTGTTCGTCCGTTGCCCAGTAGTCCGAAGTCGGGCATTGACCATCGGAGAGGGTTGCGCAGCCCTCCACCTCGAAGACCGGCCGGACGGCAGCGGCATCACCCCGGCCGCCGGGGCCGACGCCTCACACGATGAGCACCGCGGCGCCGGTCACCCGCCCCTCCTTCAGGTCCGACAGCGCCCGGTCGGCCTCGTCGAGCGAGTACCCCATCGCACTGACCAGCAGCCGGTGCGTCCCCGCGAACTCCAGGAATTCGCGGGCGTCGGCGCGGGTGTTGGCTGTGACCGATCGCAGCGTCCGCTCCTGGAACAGGTGCCGCTGATAGTTCAGGGGTGGGATGTCGGAGAGGTGGATGCCCGCGACGGCCAGCGTGCCGCCCCGATCCAGGGCCGCCAGCGCGGTCGGGACCAGCTCACCGACCGGGGCGAACAGGATCGCCGAGTCCAGCGGCACCGGCGGCGGATCCTCGGCGCCGGATGCCGAGGAGGCGCCGAGCTCGAGCGCCAGCTCCCTGGCCCGCTCCCCCCTCGTCATCACGTGGACCTCGGCGCCCCGAGCCAACGCGACCTGCGCCGCGAGATGGGCGCTGCCGCCGAAGCCGTAGATGCCGAGGCGCCCGCCCTCCGGCAGGTCCGCGCACATCAACGCCCGGTAGCCGATGATCCCCGCGCACAGCAGCGGCGCCAGCTCCTCGTCCAGATAGCCGTCGGGCAACCGGTGCGCGAATGCCGCGGGCACGGTGGCGAACTCCGCGTACCCGCCGTCGACGTCCCATCCCGTGTACCGCGAGTGCGGGCAGAGGTTCTCCCGACCGCGGTCGCAGTATCGGCACTCGCCGCAGGTCTGCCGGAGCCACCCGATCCCGACCCGGTCGCCGAGACCGAAGTCCGACCCGACCTCGTCGCCCCACCCGACCACCTCGCCCACCGCCTCGTGACCGGGCACCACGTGGCGGCGGTGCACGGGCAGATCGCCCTCGACCACGTGCAGGTCGGTGCGGCAGACCCCGCACGCGTGCACCCGCACCAGCAGCTCCGATGAGCCCGGTTCCGGCACCGGCAGCTCCGCGAGCTCCACCGGCTCGCCGCGCATCGGCCCCGGTTCACGGACCCGCCATCCCGACATGACATCCGGAATGCCCATGGGTCCACTCTCCGCGTTTCGGCGGCCGGGCACCAGGGCCGACCCCGTCTTGGCCATCGGTAGAGTCGGGGCGCATCCGACCCCCCGATCCGAGAGAGTCCTACATGACGCGCTGGGCCAAATTCGTCGTCTCCCGGAAATGGTGGGTCCTGATCCTGACGGTGCTCGCCGTCGTGATCAGCGGACTCTGGGGACTCGGGGTGTTCAGCAAGCTCAGCCAGGGCGGCTACATCGACCCGAACAGCGAAGCGGCACAGGTCAGCTCGCTGGTCAACGAGAAGTTCGGCTCGCAGTCGCCGGACATCGTCGCGATCTACACCGCGCCCGAGGGCAAGACCCTCGCGGACATCGGCCCCGAGGTCGAACAGAACCTGGCGGCATTCCGCGAGCAGGTGCCCACCCTCGCCATCGCCTCACACTGGTCCGTCGACCCGAACACCGCGAAGCTGATGACCTCGAACGACGGCACCAAGGCCCTCGCGACGATCTCGATCGACTGGGACGCGGGCGCGGAGTTCACCGAGCTCGACAAGATGACCGCGGCGCTCACCCCACCCGGCATCGACACCGAGTTCGCCGGCGGCACCGTCGTCGGGTACTCGTTCAACGTCCACCTGCAGCAGGACCTGGTGCGCGCGGAGGCCATCGCGCTGCCCATCACCCTGTTGCTCCTGGTGGTCGTCTTCGGCACCGTCACGGCTGCGGCCGTGCCGGTGTTCGTCGGAATGCTCGCGGTGCTCAGCGCGCTGGCCATCCTGCGACTGCTCACCACGGTCACCGAGGTCAGTTCGTTCTCCATCAACGTCGCGTCCCTGCTCGGCCTCGGCCTGGCCATCGACTACGGCCTCTTCATCGTCAGCCGCTTCCGGGAAGAGCTGGCCTCGGGCACCGAACCCGGCGCCGCGGTGCGCCGCACGGTCGACACGGCCGGCCGCACCGTGATGTTCTCCGGATTGCTGTTGGTCTGCGCCTTCGCGGGCATGCTGGTGTTCCCGCAGGCGGTCATCCGTTCGCTCGGTTTCGGTGCGATCGCCGCCGTGACCGGGGCCGCTGTGCTCTCACTCACCGCGGTGCCCGCGCTGCTCGCGGTCCTCGGCCACCGGATCAACTCGCTCGCGTGGCGGCGCGGAACCGTCGAACGCGGCGAGGAGCGGGCCCGCAAGTTCTGGGGCGGCGTGGTCACCAAGGTGATGCGCAGGCCGGCCACGGTGGCGGTGACCATCACCGCGGGCCTGCTGCTGCTGGCCGCACCGTTGTTCGGCGCGAGCCTCGGCGAGGTCACCTACACCGCGCTGCCGCCGAACGACCCGGCCCGCACCGCGGCAGACACGCTGTCCACCGAGTTCCCCACCACCGGCGAGGCCGCGACGGTGATGGTGCGCGGCGAGAACGGGGCGCCGCCCACCACCGCCCAGCTCAGCGAGGTCGGTGCGCAGGTGCGGGCCGTCGACGGGGTCGCCGCGGCGCGGATGATCGCGGCCGCCGACGACTTCGCGATCCTGTCCGCGACCTACGCCGAGGGGGCGACCCCCGGCCAGGTCGTCCGCGATGTGCGGGCCATCCCGGCACCGGCAGGCGTCGACGTGCTGGTCGGCGGCGGCGCCGCCCTCGTCGACGACGGCAACGACGCGGTCACCGCGAAGCTGCCCCTGATGCTGGCGATCATGGTCGGCTCGACCCTCGTGCTGCTGTTCCTCGCGTTCGGGTCGGTGGTCCTGCCGATCAAGGCGGTGGCGATGGCCGGACTGAGCATGGCCGCCACGTTCGGCGTGCTGACCTGGATCTTCCAGAACGGCCACGGCGCCGAACTGCTCGACGTGACCCCCGCTCCGCTCGAGGCGACCTTCGTGGTCCTGATCCTCGCGGTGGTGTTCGGCCTGTCCACCGACTACGAGGTGTTCCTCATGTCGAGGATGGTCGAGGCAAGGGCGAACGGGGCGAGCACCGAGGAGGCCGTGCGGTTCGGCGCCGAGCGGACCGGCCGGATCGTGACCACCGCCGCGGCGCTGCTGATCATCGTGACCGGCGCCTTCACGATCTCGGGGCTATCGATCATGCGGTTCCTCGGCGTGGGCATGATCCTGGCGCTGATCATCGACGCGACCGTGGTCCGGATGCTGCTGGTCCCGTCACTGGTCAAGCTGATGGGCGAGGCGAACTGGTGGGCGCCGGCGTGGATGCGCAAGGTGCACGAGAAGGTCGGCATCGGGCACTGAGGCAAAGGCGCACCGGCGTGGCGAGTGTGGTTCGGGTGCGACGCGGCACTGATGCGGGTGTGCGGTGGGAAGCGGTCGAGGCGAGGCCCCATGCGGCACTCACCGGGTTGGTCGCCGACTACGGCGGCTTCCAGGAGCTTTCGCCGGTCCCGGTCACCCGCCGCGAACCACCCCGGCCGGGCCTGGTGCTGCTGCTCAGCCGCGGCACCCCGATATCGGTGGCCCGCGAGCACGCCACGCCGACGGGTACGACCACCGCGGGCCTACTCGTCGGGGTCGGAGGGCAGGCTCTGGTGGCTGCACATGACGGCGCGCAGGATGTCCTCGAGGTGCGACTGTCGCCGTTGGCGGCGCTGCGGATTTTCGGGGTCACGGGGGCCGAACTGGCCGGTGACGTCGTCGACCTGGTGGATGTCTGGGGCGTACACGGCACGGAGCTGATCGACCGCGCCGCCGCGGCCGATTCATGGCAGGAACGGTTCGACGTACTCGACACCGCCCTGGTAAGAGGCGCCGAACGCGGCCGGAACCTGGACGCGATGCTGGTGGGTGCGTGGCAACAGATACTGGGGTGCGGGGGCACGCTGACCATGGGTGAGCTGCAGCGCCAGACGGGCTGGAGTCGCGGGCGCCTGGCCACGCGGTTCCGGGAACAGGTTGGCCTGACACCGAAGCTGATGGCCCGGTTGGTGCGCTGCGAGCGTGCCGCCACGCTGCTGCGACGGCCCGGGCATCGGTCGATCGCGTCGATCGCGCTCACCTGCGGCTACTTCGACCAAGCCCACCTGAACCGGGACTTCCGTGAACTCACCGGCTGCACCCCGTCGAGTTTCCGGACCGTGCTCCGCTCTGACGTCGCGGGTACCGGTATGGCGGGCGACTGACGGTCGACCGCGTTCGCCTGCGCGACAAACGTCCAAGACCCGCGCCAACGGCCACGCCTAGGTTCAGCTCACCAACCACGACGAACCCAGGAGCGAACATGCACGGCGAGATGACATTCTTCGAGATCGGTGTCCCCGATTCCGCACGCGCCCAGGCTTTCTACGGACAGCTGTTCGGTTGGGAGTTCCCCCCGACCGGTGAGGGATCGCAGGTATGGATCAGGACGCCGACGATCAAGGCGGGACTGCACGATCAGGACGCAGAGTCGCGAATTGCCATGTACTTCGCCGTCGAGGACCTAGACGCGGCCGTACACGTGGTGCGGGCGATGGGCGGAACCGCCGACGACCCCGGTCCGGCCGAGCCGGGTTTCGGCAGATTCGCGTCCTGTGTCGACGACCAAGGGGTCCGGTTCGGTCTGCATCAGCGGATGAACTGACTGGGGATCTGCTCTTCCGCCGTTACTTACTTTGGAGTAAGTTAACCGGTGTAGCCCAATGAAAGAGGAGAGCGGGATGTCGACCTACATCGTGACCGGCGGGACCGGGTTCCTCGGCCGCAACGTGATCGCGCTGCTGCTGCGCCGCGACCCCGACGCCCAGGTACACGTGCTGGTGCGACCGGCCTCCGCGGCCCGGCTCGAACGCCTGGCCGCCGACTGGGAGGGCGGCGACCGGGTACACCCGCTGATCGGCGACCTCACCGAGCCCGGGCTCGGCCTCGAGGCCGCCCCGCCCGCCGCCGACCATCTCCTGCACCTCGGCGCGATCTACGACATGACCGCGGGCGACGAGCAGGCGAGCACCAACGTCGAGGGCACCAGGTCGGTCATCGAGCTCGCCGAGCGGACCGGCGCCACCCTGCACCACGTCTCCTCGATCGCGGTCGCGGGCGACTACAGGGGCACCTTCACCGAGGACGACTTCGACCTCGGCCAGGGCTTCCCCACCGCATATCACCGGACCAAGTTCGAGGCCGAGAAGCTCGTCCGGGAGACCCAGGGGCTGACCTGGCGGGTGTACCGGCCCGCCGCGGTCGTCGGGGATTCGACCACCGGCGAGATGGACAAGATCGACGGCCCCTACTACCTGTTCCCCGCCATCGCCGGGCTCGCCAGGCTCCCCTCCCGGTTGCCGGTGGCCGTGCCCAGCCTGGGCGCCACCAACCTGGTCCCCGTCGACTTCGTGGCCAAGGCCATCGTCGCGCTGATGCTGGTGCCCGGCCGCGACGGCGAGGTGTTCCACCTGGTCAATCCCGAACCGCAGCCGATGCGCGAGGTGTACGCGGCCCTGGCCCAGGCCTCGGGCGCCCCGCACCCGGTGGCCGACCTGCCCGGCGTCGTCGCCGCCCCGGTGATGCGGCCGCCGTTGCGCGGCATCGAGGCGGCCAGGAACGTGGTGCTGGGCCGGCTCGGCATCCCGCCGGTCATCCTCGACCACCTCACCCTGCCCACCACCTTCGACTCCGGCAAGACCCAGGAGGCGCTGCGCGGTACCGGGATCTCCGTGCCGCCCTTCGGTTCCTACGCAGGCGTCTTGTGGTCGTACTGGGAACGCAACCTCGACCCGGCCCGTAACCGCCGGTCCGGCCCCCTGGCCGGGCGGCACGTGATGATCACCGGCGGGTCGTCGGGGATCGGGCGTGCCTCGGCGCGCGCCGTCGCCGCCAAGGGCGCGACCGTGCTGCTGCTGGCCCGCGGCGCCGAGGAACTCGAGGCCACCGTCGCCGAGATCAGGGCCGAGGGCGGCGCCGCGTTCGGATATCCGTGCGACATCACCGACGGGGAATCGGTCGACCAGACCGTCAAGACCATCCTCGACGAGCACGGCCACGTCGACATGCTGGTCAACAACGCCGGCCGATCGATCCGCCGCAGCGTGTTCGCCTCCACCGACCGGCTGCACGACTACGAACGCACGATGGCCGTCAACTACTTCGGCGCGGTCCGGCTGGTCCTGGCGCTGCTCCCCCAGATGCGCGAGCGCGGTTTCGGGCATGTCGTGAACATCTCCAGCGCCGCCGTGCAGAGCCACACGCCCCGGTTCTCCGCCTACGTCGCCAGCAAGGCCGCCCTCGACGGATTCACCGACACCATTGCCTCCGAGACACTCTCGGCCGGAATCACCTTCACCACCATCCACATGCCGCTCGTCGAGACCCCCATGATCACGCCGTCGGGGAAGGCGAACATCGGCAAGGTCATCAGCCCGGAGAAGGCCGCGGCGATGGTGGTTCGCGGGCTGATCGAGCGCCCCAAGCGGATCGACGACCCGCTGGGCACCCTCGGCGAGTACGGGCAGCTGTTCGCGCCCGGCGTCAAGGACCGGGTGCTGCACCGGATGTACCGGGCGTTCCCGGACTCCCCCGCCGCCAAGGGCGTGACCGAGAACGGCGGCGCCGTCCCCGTCGCACCGCCCGCGGCGGCACCCGCGGCGAAGCCGAGGCGCTCGACCGTCTCGAAGGTGGGACGACGGATCGCCCGCGTGGTGCCCGGCACCCACTGGTGAGGCGGGGCGGTCGGGCTACCGCGGACGGATCAGCGCCTGCGCCACGATGACCCGATCGCCGTCGAAGGTGACGGCGGGCGATCCGTGCAGGTCGTAACCGGCGTCGAGGGCTGCGCTGACCCGGAGGCAGAACTCGGCGTCGTCGGGTCCGGTGAGGACGCGGTACCGCGGCAGTTCACTGTTCTCGGACATGCACCCCAGTGTCCCAGGGACCGCGGCGATCACGCGGCAAGCGGCCGGACCGATTCCGCGATCAGCGCGACGACGGCCTTCGACGCGGCGCCACAGCTCGGCGGGCGGGCGTCCAGTTCCGTCCGGGACAGCTCGACCACCCAGGCCCGCCCGTCGCGATGGCGGACCATCGGCAGCGCGCCTGACTCGTCCACCGTGAGGTCCGACGCGCCCGCCGAAACCTGCTCCCGCACCGCGATTTCTGCGACCTGACCGGCCGAGTCCCAGCAGCTGCGGCCGCGCAGGCCCTCGAGCTGGACCTCACCGCGGCCGGCAGCGAGGACCGCCTCGACGCTCTGCTGCGCGCCCAGCCGTCCGTAGGTGTATCCGGTCGGGAGCAGGATCATCGACGGTGCGAACCGGTGACCGCCGGTGTGCGAGCACTCCCACACCGAATCCCCGAACCGCGCGGACAGCTCCGCCGCGATCGGCCTGCCGAGCACCGCGCAGCACTGGTCGCGCTTGCCGTGCGCACAGACCAGGGTCACCGGGTCGGTCACCGGCCTCCCGATCCCCGGGGCGGACGCGGGCAGCTCGAGATCGAGGTCAAGCAGCTCGGCGGGATCGGCCACCTCCAGCCGCTCGCACCAGGCACCGGACGGGTCCGAGCGCCCGATCAGCACGGTGCGCCTGGCCGGCGGGGCCGTGGCCCGGCCCGGCCTGCGGATCAGCAGCAGCCGCACCCCGGCGGCCTCGGTCCGTCGCTCCAGTTCCGCGGACAGCTCGGTCCCCAGCGCCTCGCCGCCGAGCACGTCGCGGCCCCAGGCGCCGGGGTGTTCGAGGCAGAGCCAGCCGGTGACGTGCGCCGCGGTCCCTGGCAGCGGCTCGTCCGTGACGGAGAGCGCGGAGCAGGTCGGTGCGGGGGCTGGGGCGGTCACCCGACCATTGTGCCCGCGGCGTCACCCATGGATCTTCTTGCCCTCGGCGAACATCTGCACGAACTTCTCGATCCGGCGGGCGCGGGTCTCCGGCTTCTTCGCCTCCTGCAGGCGATAGCAGACCGCGAAGCGGTTGACCTTGTTCAGCGTGCCGAAGAACTCCTCCGCCGCAGGCACCAGGGCCAGCGCGTCCAGAAAGTCCTGCGGCACGGTCGCGGTGGACTGCGCCTCGTAGGCCCGCTCCCAGCGGCCGTCGGCCCTGGCCGCCTCGATCTCCGCCAGCCCCGACGGATGCACCAGCCCCTCGGCGATCAGACGTTCGGCCTTGTCCCGGTTCCGCTTCGACCACGGGCTGCGCCTGCGCCTGGGGGTGAAACCGCGCAGCGAGAAGTCGTCGTCGCACTTGAGTGCCTGACCGTCGATCCAGCCGAAGCACAGCGCGACCTCGACGGCCTCGTCCCAGCTGGGGCTGGTCTGGGCCGACGCCTTCTTCGCGAGCTTGAGCCAGATGCCGGGTGAGCTGTCGTGGTGCGCGGCCAGCCACTCGCGGAAGCTCGCCTGGTCCGGGAAGTGCTCGATGCTGCGTTCGACTGCCATGGTCCGACCGTAGGCGGCGACCACGACAGGGTCTTGAACAAACGCGCCGCTACCGGCGACCGGTCGCCATGCCGGCCCACACCCGCACGAAGCCCTGCGACAGGTACGCGAGCGTACCGAGGCTCAGCACCCACTTGGTGATGCTGACCGTCGACGTCGCGCGCACCACCGGGTCGGTGATGCGGTCGCGATGGTCGAGCAGGTACAGGTCGACCACGTTCTCGACGTAGTCCGCGGCCGCGGCGACGACCGGGGCCGCGTACAGCGCGCGGCGGGTGGCCGGGGACAGCTCGGTGAGCTGGCCCAGTCGCTTGCCCCCCGTGCACAGCGCGACCCCGTAGATGACCGGATGGATCATGTCCGGCCCGAAATGACTGCGGAACCGGGCCGTCTCCGCCTCGTCCATGCTGTCGAGGACGTCCCGATAGGCCCGCGCGGACAGCGCGGTCTGGGTCTTGAGGAGCTTGGGCCCGGCAGGGCCGAGCAACCGCGCGATGTTGGCCTGTGAGAGCAGATACGCGGCGGACCAGCCGATGAGCTTGCCGTCGAGCGCAGTCAGTGTCATATGCCGATCGTAGGATCGACGGTGATGACCGAATCGACCCCACCCCACGGCATGCCGGAGGCGGTGCTGCACCCGGACGAGGCCGCCGAGCGGTTCACCGTCGCGCGGCGGCACCCCCGAGAGTCGCTGGCGCCCTTCGTCGAGTACATCTGGATCGTGCACTGGGCCGTCGACGGCGCACACGAACAGCAGGTGCTCCCGCAGCCGAGGATCCACCTGGCCGCCGAGGACGGTCGACTGCTCGTGCACGGGGTGAGCCGCGATCCGTTCAGCCGGAAGTTGTTGGGCACCGGGCACGTGATCGGGGTGGCGTTCCGGGCGGGCGGGTTCCGTCCGTTCCTGCGTTCGAGCGTCGGCGCGCTCGAGGGGACCGTGCTGCCCGCCGGGGACCTCCTCGGTCGGGGCGACGGCCCGGTCGCGGCCGCGGCGCTCGACACGGTCGACGACGACGAGATGACCGCGCTCGTCGAGGACTACCTCGAAGCCGTACGGCCGGAAGCCGATCCGTCCACCGAGAAGGTGGCCGCGCTGCTGGAGCGGATCGAGCACGACCCGGGCATCCACCGGGTCGACGAGGTGGCCGCGCTGGCCGGGATGAGCGTGCGCAGCCTGCAACGGATGTTCACCGAGTACGTCGGCATCGGACCCAAGTGGGTGATCCAGCGCCACCGCCTGCTCGACGCCGCCGAGCACGCACACAGCGGGCACCCCGTGGTGTGGGCCGAGTTGGCCGACCGGCTCGGGTACAGCGATCAGGCACACCTGATCCGCGCGTTCACCGCGGCGGTCGGGACACCACCCGCCACCTACGCGCGACAGACCGGGAGCTGGCGGCCCCGCGGGTAGGCTCCTGATTCGGGTCGGGGCCGACAACGGGGGGCTGCGGTTTGCGACAGTGGTTGGCGACGTTCTGGGATCGGCCGCCGCGATGGTCGCTGCTGGCCACCACCGCGCTGGTGTGCGGGGCAGCGTTGTGGGCGTTCAGCTTTCCCACGCCCAACAGCTGGATCCTGATTCTGTTCTGTCTCTGGTCGACGGTGCTGATCGCGGCCTGCTGGACCGTCAAGACCACCACCTTCCTCGTCCGCCGCAGCGCCTGGTCCAATTGGATCCTCGCGGCGCCGCTGGTTGCGCTGACCAGCGCAACGCTGGTGGTGTTCGACGTCCCATTGCAGGCGCGCTGGCAGCTCTCGCAGTCGGACTTCGCGGCGGCCGTCGAGGAGGTCGGGTCGGGCGCCGACCGGGCCGACTTCGATGGCCGAATCGGCGGTTACGACGTCCGGGACGTCCGCACGCACGGGGGCAACGTCTACTTCGTGGTCACCGACAGCGGCTTCCTCGATGACGACGGCATCGCGTACCTGCCGAACGGGAAACCTGCGCAACCCGATCCCGTCGGCGAGGGCGTCCGGGTCTGGCACCTGCGCGGGCCCTGGTACTCGTTCAGCGCGGGATGGTGACGGTCATGCGACCGCGCCCTCGAGGAACGGCGTCACGGCCGCCTCGAACTGAGTCGGCCGGTCGCGGTGCACGCTGTGCCCGACCTCGATCGTGATCGAGCGGCACCGCGGGATCGCGGCCGTCGCCGCGGCCAGCCTGCCCGGATGGACCATGCCGCCCGGGCCGCCGCTGATCATCAGGGTGGGCGCGGAGATCGCGGGCAGGTTGGACCACCAGGTCGGATTCGGTTCACGGAACTGGGCAAGCGCACCGCGGGTCATGGACCGGTCGAACGCCGCGGCCGCCCTCGGATGCCGGATCAGGCTCGTGGTGGCGTGCCAGAGCTCGACGGGCGTTGGCAGCCTGCTGGTCATCCGGCCCAGGGTCTCGCCGGGCCGCAACGGCAGCGGCGCCTCCTCGAGCACCAGTCGCCGCACCAGCCCGGGACGGGCCTGCGCGACCAGGGACGCGGCATGCCCGCCGAGCGAATGCCCGACCAGGTCGACCCGGTCCAGCCGGAGGTGGTCGCTCACGTGCGCGAGGTCCGAGCCGAAGTCGGCGAACAGGTACGACGGCGCGTGCGCACTACGGCCGTGCCCGCGCAGGTCGACGGCGATGACCCGGCGCCCGCGGCGGACCAGGGACTTGGCGAATCTGTCCCAGGTGCGGCTGTCGCCGCCCATGCCGTGCACGAGCACCACCGGCACCGGATCGGTGCCGCCGGAGTCCCGAAAGGAGATCTCGACCTCGTCCGCGGTCGTGGCAGTCATCAGCATCACCGTCCACAACCGCCCTTCACCGTTCCGGCATTCCCGACTGTCGTCGCCGACCCGTGAGGTTACCGAGGCTGTTTCGCGAGAACGGCCGAGGGCCGCAGGTCCAGCCGGCGCAGCAGCTGCGCGTTGATCGCGACGACGACCGTCGAGGCCGACATCAACAGCGCCCCGACCTCCATCGGGAGGGTGAACCCCCACGGCGCGAGCACGCCGGCCGCGAGCGGCACCGAGATCAGGTTGTACCCCGCCGCCCAGCTCAGGTTCTGGATCATCTTCCGGTAGGTCGCACGGGAGAGTTCGATCACCGACAGCACCGAACGGGGATCGTCGCTGGCGAGCACCACACCCGCGGACGCGATGGCCACGTCGGTGCCCGCACCGATCGCGATCCCCACGTCGGCCTGCGCCAGCGCGGGCGCGTCGTTGACGCCGTCCCCCACCATGGCCACCTTGCGGCCTGCGGACTGCAGGGCCTTGACCTTGGCGCCCTTGTCCTGCGGCAGGACACCGGCGAAGACCTCGTCGATGCCCAGTCGCTGCGCGACCGACTGAGCGACCGCCTCCGCGTCACCGGTGATCATGGCGACGTGCACGCCGCGCTCGTGCAGGGCGTCGATGGCCTGCTTCGATTCGGGACGGATCTCGTCGGCGAGGGCCACCGCCCCGGCGACCGCGCCGTCTCGGATCACGTGCAGCACGGTCGAACCCTGACCCGACCATTCGTCCGCCTGCGTCAGGGCGGCGAGCCCGTGGCTCGCGAGCATTCCCGGTCCGCCGACGCTGACCTCCGCGCCCGCGACGGTGGCGGTCACCCCGACCCCGTTGCGCGCCCGGAAACCGGTGGCCACCCGTGCTGCGAGTCCGCGCTGCTCGGCCGCGGCGACGATGGCCCGGCCGAGGGGGTGCTCGCTGTCGCGCTCGACGGCGGCGGCCAGCTCGATGACCTGGTCCTCGGTGTGCCCGGGCGCCGCCGCGACGGAGACGAGGGCGGGCTCACCCTTGGTGAGGGTGCCGGTCTTGTCGAACAGGACGGCATCGACCGTGCGCATCGACTCGAGGGCCCTGCGGTCGGTGATGAGCACACCGGCGCGGGCAGCCCGCTCGGTGGCGATGGAGACGACCAACGGGATCGCCAGGCCGAGCGCGTGCGGGCAGGCGATGACGAGAACGGTGATGGTGCGGGTGACCGCGGATTCGGGGGTGCCGACGATCAGCCAGGCGACGGCGGTGAGCACCGCGGCACCGAGCGCGAACCAGAACAGCCAGCCCGCGGCCCGGTCCGCCAGCACCTGGGCACGCGACGACGAACTCTGCGCCTCACTCACCAGCCGCTGGATGCCTGCGAGCGCGGTGTCGTCCCCGACCGCGGTGATCTGCACGCGCAGAGCCGAATCGGTGGTGACGGTGCCCGCGACGACCCGGTCGCCCGCCGCGCGGCGGACCGCCGCCGACTCGCCGGTGATCATCGACTCGTCCACGTCGGCTGCGCCGGAGACGACCGTGCCGTCCGCCGGGATCCGGCCACCGGGCCGGACGATGACGAGGTCGCCGGTCGTCAGCTCGGAGGTCGGCACGGTGACCGGCTCGTCGCCGTCGAGCCGCTCCGCCTCGTCCGGCAGCAGGGCGGCGAGGGATTCGAGCGCGCTCGACGCCTGCCCAAGCGAGCGCATCTCGATCCAGTGCCCGAGCAGCATGATCACGATGAGAAGCGCGAGCTCCCACCAGAAGTCCAACTCGTGGTTCAGGATTCCGAGGCTCGCGCCCCAGGACGCGACGAACGCCACCGTGATGGCCAGCGCGATCAGCAGCATCATCCCGGGCTGGCGGGCCTTGATCTCGGCGACCGCGCCGGTGAGGAACGGTCTGCCGCCCCAGACGTACATCACCGTGCCGAGGGCCGGTGAGATCCAGGTGACGGGTCCGCTGTGCGGCAGCGTGTACCCGATCAGGTCGGCGAACATCGCGTTGGTGAGCACCACAGGAACGGCGATCGCGAGCATGATCCAGAACAATCGCCGGAACTGCCCGACGTGATCGGCATGGTCGCCGTGCCCGGCATGACCTCCCTGTCCGCCTTGTCCGCCATGACCTTCGTGGCCGGTGCTGCCGTGATCGTGCGCCTCGTGGCCACCGACGACCATCGTCTGATCGTGTCCGTGCCCCGCATGTTCGGCGGGGGCCCGATGTCCGGCATGAGTTCCGCGATCCGAAGTCATGAACCCGACGATATACCCATAGGGGGTACCCAGCAAGGTGTCGCACGACACCCCGGCATCACTCGTACACGCCCTCCACCGTCCAGACCCCCTCGGCGCAGATCAGCAGCAACGCCCTCGGCTCGTCCAGCAACACCTGCGCCCTTGCCGCCCGCTGCGCCGCCGCCGGATCCCACCACCGCTCGTCCACCGGCCACGGCCCCGCCCAGCCCTGCAGCTCCCACTCCCGCCTGCCCCAGCGCAGCCGGACCGGCGCCACACTGAACGCACCACGCTCGGTGACCAGCACGGCCGCGCCGTCCGCCCCCTCCAACGCCACCCGCGGCCGGCCCGACAGCACGGCCGAGGGCGACGGTTCGGGCAGCCGCCCCGGCCAGGGGGCGGAAGGGTCCGCGGCCGGCCTCAGCTCATCCCCCAGCGGCAACAGGGTGACCCGCTCGAACGGCCCCCTGCCGCCGCTGAGCACCCCCACCTGAACCGCGTCACCCCCGAGCAGACCCTGCACGCGCACCAGCGCCCGCCTGGCCCGCTCGTCCTCGGCGCCGACACCGCCCCACAACCCCAGTTGCAGTGCACCCGCCGCGACCACCTCCACCGGCTCGAGGCGCAACACCTCGATGCCCGCCGTCGGCCGCGACTCGCTGCGTCCGGTGAGCCAGCCGTCCAGCTGCCAGCGCACCCGATCCGCCGTGCCCTCGGGTGTGAGCGGTTCCGCGCACCGCCAGGTCCGCGAAAGATGTTCCCCGTTACCGGTGCTCGCGTGGACCAGCAGCCTGGTGCACGCGACCGCCGCGGCGGACAGCTTGACGTGCAGCCGCTCGGCCAGCGCCCGCCCCGCGAAGGCCGCCGCATCCACCCGCTCGATCGGTGGATCACAGTGCTGTTCGACGTCCAGGTCCGGCGGCAGCCGCCGCGCCGACGGCGGACGCTCGGGCTCCCCGCGCGCGCTGCGGTGCGCCGTCACCGCATCGGCACCGAACCGGGACGCCACCGCCACCGGGGTCAACGCCGCGAAGTCGCCGATGGTCCGCAGCCCCAGCCGGTGCAACAGATCGACCAGATCCGCGCGTCCCTTCGCCGCCAGGCTCGGCTCCGCGGCGAGCTCGGCCACCGGGATCGGGGCGAGGAACTCGGCACCCGCTCCCGGGGGGACCAGGGCGGCCCTGCGGGCGGCGATCACCGCGGTGGACAGCTCGTCCGCGATCCCCACCTGACACTCCACCCCTGCCGCCGAGGCCTCGTCGATCAGCCGCTCGGCTGCCGCGGGCTCGGAGCCGAAATAGCGGCTGACCCCGCGCGCGGCGAGCACCAGCAACCCCGGCCGCAACACCTCCACGCCCGGCGCCACCGCGTCGATCGCCGCGGCAACCGGCTCGAACAGCCGGGCGTCCCGGCCCACGTCGACCACGAACACGTGCAGCCCCGGGCAGCGCCCCTGCGCCTCCCTCTTGCGCAATCCCCTGCGCACCCCCTCCGACCGTGCCGTCGCCGAGCAGGCCACGACACGATTGCCCAGCGTCACCGCGACGGGTTCCGTCGGGGGCAGATCCGCCGCCGCCGCGGCCGCGATCGCGGGCCAGTCGGGACACCACAGCGCCAGCACCCGCGCGGATTCACCGGGGGTCACAGCGACACCGCTTCCGGGAACACCCCTGGCTGCCGCGCCGTTTCCGCCGTCCACTCCACCCTGCCGCGAACCGGCCGCAGATCGAGACGGGTGGTGCGGGGCTGGAACGCCCTACCCCTCGCGCTGACCGCCAGCCGGAGCGCGCGCAGCCGCCCGCGCCCCAGTTCGGCGCCCTGCCCCATCCCGTCGTAGCCGCACACCCTGGCCTCGAGCCGGACCTCGGCGCCGTCCCAGCGCCCGTCCGTCACCACCAGGGTCGAGCCCTTGCTCCGCGCCCGCGCGACCACCGCACGCGCCCGGGAGGGCGGCACCGCGAGCCCGCCGAGACCCAGCACCACCAGGTCCAGCCCGTCGAGCAGGACGGCCGCGACCTCAACCGGGTCCTGGCCAGGGTCCGGGATCAGCGCGAGCCTGCCGAGCTCGGCCCCCATCTCCGTGGCGGCCAGCAGACCGAGCCGGGGCAGGCCGATCACCGCCGCGTGGCCTCCGGCCTCCGTCACCGAGGCGAGCAGGCCGAGCAACAACGAGCCCGCCCCCGACACGGACACCACCGAACCCCGCGCCAGGCCCCCGCGCGGCAGCAGCGACGCCAGCGCGGGAGGAACCGGGAGGATGCCCGCGGACCCGGCAGGCTGCGGGAGCCCCTGAACCTCGGCCGGCTGCGGCACGGGCCGGGGCGCCACCGATTCGCCCCGCGCGGGCACGGCCGCCATCCGGCGCCGGAGCTGCTCGAGCCGTTCCTGCCTCGACAACCCGGCCAGGTCCGACCGTCCCGAATCGGCCACCTCGGCCATCGCACCATCCACCGACACCGACACCGACACCGACACCGACACCACCGTCTCCCACCTTTGCTCCACCGCCGTCACGGCCGGTCGATCACCCACGGGGAAGACGCGGTTATCGAACACGCATTCGAACTCTTCTCAGTAAAGACCCTCCTCCCGACATCCGTCAAGACGAGGGGAAACCGCCAGTTCAGCGTCCGCTCGAGACGTCCAGCCGCGCCCTCCACTAACCTCTCGGGTGTGACGGAGCAAGAACAGTCGAAGCGGATCGCCGGACCGGATTACCTGGTGGCGGGCCGCTACCGACTGCGCTCCAAACTGGGCAGCGGGGGCATGGGCGCGGTCTGGCTGGCACAGGACACGCTGCTGCACCGCGAGGTCGCCATCAAGCAGGTCACCTCGACGGCAGGACTGACCGAGGAGGCCGCGCAGGAGATCCGGGCGCGGGCCATGCGCGAGGGCCAGATCGCGGCGAAGCTGTCGCACGACCACGCGATCGCCATGTACGACGTCGCGCTCGAACACGGCGACCCGTGGCTGGTCATGGAGTACCTGCCCTCACGCAGCATGGCCCAGGCACTCAACGTCACCGAGACGCTGCCACCGCTCCAGGTCGCGCAGATCGGGGCACAGGTGGCCGACGCCCTGGTCGACGCGCACGCGGCGGGCATCGTGCACCGCGACATCAAGCCGGGCAACATCCTCATCGCCGATCGAGGGCGGGCGGCAGGCACGGTGAAGATCAGCGACTTCGGGATCTCCAGGGCCAAGAGCGACGCCACCCCCGCCCAGACCGGCGTGATCACCGGCACACCGGCCTATTTCGCGCCCGAGGTCGCGCGCGGGGGCGATCCCACCGAGGCCTCGGACGTGTTCTCGCTCGGCGCCACGCTGTACACGGCCACCGAGGGACAGCCGCCGTTCGGGATCGACGAGGACTCCATCGCCCTGTTGCACCGGGTGGCGAGGGCGGAGATCATGCGGCCGGTCAAGAGCGCCGAGATCACCGACGCGCTGCTGCACATGCTCGAGCCGGACCCCTCCCGCAGGCCCACCATGAGCGAGGCCCGCGACCTGCTCGCCTCGCTCGCGGCAGGCACCGGCGGCAACCTCGCCTACGTCCTCGACTCGCGGCTGCTGGAGGCCGACGGAACGGTTCCGTTCTGGGCCAGGCGCGGCGCCGCGGGCGGGCATGTGCGCCGGTCGAACCGGCTGCCCACCAGCACCATCGCGGGCCTGCCCGCGGTGGACCAGAACGTCCCGCTCGGCAATGTCCCGCGCCCGGGACCCCGGGTGCCAGGGCCGCCGAGCCTGGCCGTGAACCCGTCCGGCCCGCCACCGTCGCGCCGGACCGTCCCCACCCCGCCGATGGCACTCGTACTCACGCTCATCGCGATCGCCGCCATCGCCGTCGTCGTCCTGACCATCGCCCTGATCAGCATGTGACCGGACCGACCGAGAGAAGCGCCCCGGTTCAGTCGATCTGACGCCGGTGTGCCCACCGGGTGAGCGCGTTCCGGTTGGACTGCTGGGTCTTTCGCAGCACGTTCGAGGCGTGGGTCTCGACCGTCTTCACCGAGATCACCAGGTCCTCGGCGATCTCGCGGTAGGTGTACCCACGGGCGAGCAGCCGCAGCACCTCCAGCTCACGGGGGGTGAGCGAGTCCAGCTCGGGATCGAGCGGCGGCTCAGGGGCGGCGGACCTCCCCGTGAAGGAGTCGAGCACGAAGCCCGCCAGCCGGGGTCCGAACACCGCGTCGCCACCGGCCACCCGGCGTACCCCGTCCGCGAGTTCGGATCCGGAGATGGTCTTGGTGACGTAACCACGCGCGCCCGCGCGGATCACCGCGATGACGTCCTCCGCCGCATCGGACACGCTCAGCGCCAGGCACACCGGGCCCGCCGCGATGCCACCGAGCACGGCCACCCCGCCGCCGTCCGGCATGTGCACGTCCAGGAGCACCACATCGGGCGTCGTGGCGTTGATGCCTGCGATCGCCTCGGCGACGCCGCCCGCCTCGCCGACGACCTCGATGTCCGGTTCCGATCCGAGCTCGGCCCGCACCCCGGACCTGAACACGGCGTGGTCGTCGACCAGGAATACGCGATACGCGGCTGTGGGGGTGCTCACCTGGGCTGCTCCTCGGGATGGGACTGGGGGCCGGACTCGGGCTGGATCTCGGGATGCGGCATCAGCTGTCGCGACCACTCTAGAACAGCGGCCTCCTCTGCGGTGGGCCCCGAGCCCTCGTCGCTCGGCGGCCCGTCGTGCCCATTGCCGTTGCGGGGCATCTGAATCCGCACCTCGGTGCCGCGCCCCACAGTGGAACGCACCTCCACCGCGCCACCCCGGCGTTCGATCCGGGCCCTGATCGACTTGGCCAGGCCCTGCCGATCCTCCGGCACCGCATCCACATCGAAACCGGTACCGCGATCGCGCACAAACACATTCACCTCATCGGCCTCCGCCTCGGCGAACAGGTCGACATTCGTCTCGCCGGAATGCTTGGCGGCGTTGACCAGTGCCTCACGGGTGGCGCCCAGCATGGCCGTGATGCTCTCCTTCGACAGCCCCGACTCGGCCGGGTCCACGTCGAGCCGGACATCTCCGACGGTGACCGGGCGCACCGTGATGCCGTGCTGGTCCTCGACCTCACCCGCGATGGTCCGCAGCGCCTCGGCCAGGCTGGCGTGTGCCGCCTCCCCGCCGTCGAAAAGCCACTTGCGCAGCTCGCGTTCCTGGCCGCGCGCGAGGCGCATGACCTCCTGGGGTCGGTCGGCCTGCTTCTGGATCAGTGCCAGCGTCTGCAGCACCGAATCGTGCAGGTGCGAGGCGATCTCCTCACGCTCCTCGTTCCGGATCCTGGCGGCACGCTCGTCGGCCAGGTCCCGCCACATCCGCAGCCAGAGCGGAACGGTCAGCAGTCCGGCACCGATCAGCGTCACCACCACGGCCAGCAGCGACGACCGCAGCGAGTCCAGATCGACCCGCGCGATCACCACGACACCGAGGCCGATCACGATGAGGGTGGCGCCGCCGAGCACCCGCGCCCAGGTCAGCACCGTCGGTCGCTGTGGCAGCCCCAGCGCCGAACGCGGCCCGCCCGAGTCGAATTCGCGCCATACCAGCGCCGCGCCCGCGGCCACCACGATCACCGGGGCGATCACCGAGGCGGCACTGCCACTGAACGAGGCCAGCACGGCGGACAGCGCCAGGCCGATCACCGCGAGCCCGAGGGCCCGTCGACGCTCGACGGGGCTCGGCTTCTCGGTATCCGAGCCGGGCGGGGTGAAGATCCACAGCAGCCCGTAGGCGACGATGCCCGCCCCTGCCAGCGCGGCGAGGAACACGAATGCCACCCGCACCTTGAGGACGTCGATGCCGAGATGGTCGGCGATCCCGCCCGCGACACCGCCGACCACCCGACCGCCGACACGGCGCTCGAGGCGGGGGTAGGGCGCCTCACCAGTGGGGAGGGCACGCGGGACCGGCTGCACACCATCGATGGTGGCACGGCGACCGCCCGGCGCGCATCAGGGTCCGACCCTGAACTGCCTGCGGGCACCCCGACCCGGTCCACGGCGAAAGATCAGGGTTTCTCCCGATGTACGCAGCACGCTGCGCCGACGACGATTGTCACCATGAGCAATCCGAACTTCCAGGAACAGCTGCACGAGTTGTGGCGCACCCGTCCGGTGCGGTTGCCCAGGCGGGGGCCGGTCGCGGGCGTCGCCGCGGGTATCGGCCACCGCTACCGCGTTGATCCCGTGCTGGTCCGGGTCGCCTTCGCGGTGTCGACCATCTTCGGCGGGGTCGGCATCGTCCTCTATCTCGCCGGCTGGCTGCTGCTCCCCCAGGCGGGCGACCAGACGTCAGCGGCGGAATCGCTCGTCGGCCGTGGGCACAGCTCGGAGTCCGGCACCAAGACCGTCGTGCTCGCGGTCGCGCTGATCATCGCGCTCAGCACGCTCGGCCCCGTCGGCGTCGGACTCGGGGGCTCCGGTCTGATCAGCCTCGCACTGATGCTCGGCGGCCTGTGGCTGCTCTACCAGCGCACCCCGGTGCCCCCGGCGCTGCCCGCGGATGCCCACCCGGCGACCGGCTACGCAGGCGTGATGTTCCCACCGACCACATTCCCGCCGACCACGTTCCCGCCGCCCGCGCCGTACTCGGTCGGCCCGTACACGACGCTGCCGCAGACCTACGAACCCTCGACGCCTCGCACCGCGCCAACGCCGGAGCCGGCGGCGGCGGCCGAGACCGTCGCGTCTCCGGTTGCTGCGGCTCCCTCGGACACGGCTACCGCTACCGGTCCGGGCACCAGCGCTCCTACTGCGACAGCTACGGGCACGGACGCGGGCAGCGTCACGAGCGACGTCCCCCAGCCCCCGGCCTGGGACCCCCTCGGCGTCGCCCCCTTCGCCTGGGACCTGCCCGAGCCGACACCGCCCGCACCGCCCGTGCTCCCGAAGCCCCCGAAGTCGCGACTGACCACGACGGTGCTCGGCCTCGCCATCATCGCGGCAGCTGCCACCTGGGCGGTCAGCTCGGCCACCGGCTCGGAGTGGCTCTCCCCCGCCCGGATCGGGGCGGTCGCCCTGGCGGTGATCGGCGTCGGAATGCTCATCGGCGCCTTCCTGCGGAGGGGCTACGGACTGCTCGTGGTGACCGGTCCGCTGATCGGGTTCGTGTTGTTGGCCTCGCTGATCGGGCCGGTCAACTGGGACAGCGCGACGGTCGGAGAACAACGGTGGAAGCCGCTCGCGGAGGTCGACATACAGTCCGAATACTCCACGACGGCAGGTGATTTCCTACTCGATCTGAGCTCCGTCACGCTCACGACGGACAAGACGGTAGACATCCACAACAACTTCGGGAGCTTCACCGTCACGGTCCCCCCGAACATGGACGTCAAGAACAATTGCTCGATGACGTTCGGCGAGACCCACTGCCTCCCCGAGGGCATCGATGGCGGCGCCGACGGAATCGGCGGCCATGTGCTGACGCTCAATATGACCGGCGGGGCCGGAGAACTGGTGGTGAACCGTGGTTGAGAACCCCGAACCCGACGTGAAGGCCGGCTCGCGCCGCCCCTCGGCGCTCCTGCTGCTGTCTGGTCTGGCCGCGCTGCTCGTCAGCGCGTGGGCCCTGATCGGACCGGGGAGCTTCGAATCCCTCGGCGATGCCCAGTTCCGGTGGATCATCGTGATCGCCGCGGTGGTGGTCGGGGTGGTCCTGGTCTTCGCACCCGGCCGCCGGAAATAGTGCTCACGATCCCCGACTCCTACGGCGCCCGGGTGCGGTCATACGCCCCGGACGCCGAGGAGTGGTTGCGGCGACTGCCCGGGCTGATCGCCCGCCTGCTGGACGAGTGGGGGCTCGCCAGGGACGGATCCCGGGTCTGGCACGGCAATGTCGCGGTCGTGATCCCGGTGCTGCTGCCCGACGGCACGCCCGCCGCGCTGAAGGTGTCGTACCCGAGCACCGAGTCCGCGATGGAGTCGGCTGCGCTCGCGCGCTGGGACGGCAGGGGCGCGGTCCGCGTGCTGCGCGCGGACCCCGACGAGCAGGTGATCCTGCTCGAACGCCTGGATCCGGCCCGGTCGCTGCTGAGCGTGCCGGTGTCACAGGCGATCCCGATCTGGGGCTCGCTGATGCGCGGACTGTCGAGTGCCGCGCCGGACGGCGACTTCGACACCCTTTCGGACCTGGCCGCCCGCTGGGAGACGGAACTCCCGGAGCTGTGGCTGCGGCTCGGCAGGCCCTGCCCGCGGTGGCTCATCGAGGACGCCGTCGCCGTGTGCCGGGAGCCGGGAGCCGGCAATCCGGTGCTGGTCCACACGGACCTGCATTTCGAGAACGTCCTCGCAGGCCCGGACGACTGGCGGGCCATCGACCCCAAGCCGCTGGCCGCGGTCGGCGAGTTCGCGGTCGCGCCGATGCTGTGGAATCGCTTGGCGGACTTGGACGGCCGACGGGGCGCGGGCCTGCGGGCCCGCTGTGACGACCTCGCCGACTCGGCCGGGCTCGACAGGGAACTGTCGCGGCGATGGTCGATCGCGCGCGAGGTGGACAACCACCTCGACTACCTACGCAACGGCGAGACCGCGGACGCGCAGCGTTCGTTGTGGGTCGCGACCGCGCTGGCCGGTCGCGAGGACCCCGATGTCGACCCCACCGCGCTGGCCGCACCCTGAGCCAGGCACCCCGAGTCCGCCCTGCGAAAGATCGGGGTCCTTCCCGATGGTGCGCGCCGCGGCCGGTCGACAGTATTGATCACATGACCACGAACGAGACCGCAACGCCGAAAAGCTCCTTCCTCCAGGACCTTCCGCAGCGCCTGCCTGATGAGGGGATGATCGCGGGCGTCGGCGCCGGCATCGCACGCCGACTGAACGTGAGCACGACGAGCGTCCGGCTGGCGCTGCTGCTCTCGCTGCTGTTCGCGGGTGCAGGCGTCCCCGTCTACCTTGCCGCCTGGCTGCTCATGCGAAAGCCGAACGAGGCCAGGTCCATGGGCGAGTCGCTGCTCAGCACGGACGGCGGCGAGTCCAAGACCATGCCGATCGTGCTGGCCACCGCGACCGTCATCACCGCGGTCGGCTGCGCCCTCCCGGTCGGCGCGGGCCTGCTCGGCATGATCGCGCTGGTCGGCGGCTACCTGTACCTGGACGGCCGGAAATAACTGTGCGCGTGTTGCACCCCTGTCGGGGTGCAACACGCGCACAGGGCGGCGGAGCCGCCTACTCCCACTCGATGGTGCCCGGCGGCTTGCTGGTCACGTCCAGCACCACCCGGTTCACCTCGGCCACCTCGTTGGTGATGCGGGTGGAGATCCGCTCGAGCACGTCGTACGGCAACCGCGTCCAGTCCGCGGTCATCGCGTCCTCACTGGACACGGGGCGCAGCACGATCGGGTGACCGTAGGTGCGGCCGTCGCCCTGCACGCCGACGCTGCGCACGTCGGCGAGCAGCACCACCGGGCACTGCCAGATCTGACCGTCCAGGCCCGCAGCCGTCAGCTCTTCGCGCGCAATGGAATCCGCCTGACGCAGCGTCTCCAACCGATCCCGGTCGACCGAGCCGACGATCCGGATCGCGAGGCCGGGGCCGGGGAACGGCTGGCGGGCGACGATCTCCTCCGGCAGACCGAGCGCGCGGCCCACCGCACGGACCTCGTCCTTGAACAGCAACCGCAGCGGCTCGACCAGCTTGAACTGCAGGTCCTCCGGCAGGCCGCCGACGTTGTGGTGGCTCTTGATGTTCGCGGTGCCGGTGCCGCCGCCGGACTCCACGACGTCCGGATACAGGGTGCCCTGGACCAGGAAGTCGACGGTCTCACCGTGCGCAGCGCTCTCGCCGAGCACCTCGGAGACCGCGCCCTCGAAGCTGCGGATGAACTCGCGGCCGATGATCTTGCGCTTGGTCTCCGGGTCGGAGACGCCCTCGAGCTCACCGAGGAAGGTGTCGACCGCGTCGACGGTGATCAGCTTCGCGCCGGTCGCGGCCACGAAGTCCTGCTGGACCTGCTCGCGCTCGCCCGCCCGCAGCAGGCCGTGGTCGACGAACACACAGGTGAGCTTGTCGCCGATCGCGCGCTGGACGAGCGCAGCCGCCACCGCGGAGTCGACGCCGCCGGACAACCCGCAGATCGCCTGTCCGTCGCCGACCTGCTCGCGGACCTGCTCGATCAGCGACTCGGCGATGTTCGCGGCGGTCCAGCTGGACGGGATGCCCGCGATCTCGTGCAGGAAGCGGCTGAGCACCTGCTGGCCGTGCGGGGAATGCAGCACCTCGGGGTGGTACTGGACGCCCGCGAGGCGCCGGGCACGGTCCTCGAACGCGGCGACGGGCGCGCCCGCACTGGTGGCGGTCACCTCGAAGCCCTTGGGCGCATCGGTGACCGCGTCGCCGTGACTCATCCACACCGGCTGGGTGGTGGGCAGGCCCTCGTGCAGCACGCCGCCGTCCACGCTGAGCTGGGTGCGTCCGTACTCGCGGGTTCCGGTGTGGGTGACGGTGCCGCCGAGCGCGCCCGCCATCGCCTGGAATCCGTAGCAGATGCCGAACACCGGGATGTCGTGGTCGAAGAGCCGGGCGTCCAGCTGCGGGGCGCCCTCCTCGTAGACGCTCGACGGTCCGCCGGAGAGGATCACCGCGAGCGGCTTGCGCTCGACGATCTCCTCGATGGTCGCGGTGTGCGGGACCACCTCCGAGTAGACGTTCGCCTCCCGCACCCGGCGAGCGATCAGCTGCGCGTACTGCGCCCCGAAATCGACGACGAGAACGGGCTGCTGCTGAGCGGGGCCGGAGTGCTGGGTATCTGCCACGTGGCCAGTCTAATCGGCCCAGCTCCCCCGCCCCGCGCACCCCATCACCGGGTACGCCCGCCCGAAAGCCGGAAGCCCCCGACCGCAAGGGTCGGGGGCTTCCTGGAGTCGAACGCCGGTCAGGCCGCGCCGGTTCCGGTCTTCTGCTGCTCCGTGCCGCTGGCCTTGTGAGCGGCACCGCCGCCGGCCTCATTGGCGGCACCGCCGCTGCGGATCTCCACGATCGGCAGCACCAGAGCCGCGGGGGCGCTCGCGGGCACCACCGGGCTGTTGGGCGCGATCGGGTTGATCCGCCGGTAGCCCTCGCCCTGCGCAGGCCGCAGATCCTGCTCGCCCTTGTTCGGCCACAGCGACGCCGCGCGCTCGGCCTGCGCGCTGATCGTCAGCGACGGGTTCACGCCCAGGTTCGCCGACACCGATGCCCCGTCCACCACGCTCAGCGTCGGGTAGCCGTACACGCGGTGGTACGGGTCGATGACCCCGTGCTCGCGGTCCGATCCGATCGCGCAGCCGCCGAGGAAGTGTGCGGTCAGCGGGATGTTGAAGATCTCGCCCCAGGTGCCACCCGCGATGCCGTCGATCTTCTCGGCGATCCGCCGGGTGGCGTCGTTGCCCGCCGGGATCCACGTCGGGTTCGGCTCGCCGTGGCCCTGCCTGCTCGTGACCTTGCGGCCGAAGACACCGCGCTTGGTGTAGGTGGTGATCGAGTTGTCCAGGTTCTGCATGACCAGGGCGATGATGGTGCGCTCGCTCCAGTTCTTCACCGTGAGCATCCGCAGCATCTGCATCGGGTTCTTCGCGACGACGCCGAGGAACTTCACCCAGCGGGGGGTGGTGCCGCCGCCGTCGGTCATCAGCGTCTGCAGCAGACCCATCGCGTTGGAACCCTTGCCGTAGCGCACCGGCTCGATGTGGGTGTCCGCGGTCGGGTGGAACGAGGAGGTGATGGCGACGCCCTTGGTCAGGTCCATCGTCGGGTCCACCTTCAGCTTGCCCGCGCCGACGATCGATTCGGAGTTGGTGCGGGTGAGCTCGCCGAGCTTGTCGGACAGACGCGGCAGCGAGCCGCTGTCCTTCATCTCGTGCATCAGGTGCTGAGTGCCCCAGGTGCCCGCCGCGAGCACGACGTGCTGCGCGGTGTAGGTCTTGTGGTTCTTGCGGATCTTGGCGCCGGTGCGCCGGGTCACCACGTCCCAGCTGCCGTCGGAGGCCTCGTGCAGCCCGGTGACCGTGGTCATCGGGATGATCGTGGCCCCGGCCTTCTCGGCGAGGCCGAGGTAGTTCTTCACCAGGGTGTTCTTGGCGCCGTGCCGACAGCCGGTCATGCACTCGCCGCACTCGATACATCCGGTGCGGTCCGGGCCCGCGCCGCCGAAGTACGGGTCCGCGACCGTCTTGCCCGGCTCGCCGAAGAAGACGCCGACCGGGGTCTGGATGAAGGTGTCACCGACGCCCATGTCCTCGGCAACCGACTTGATGACCTCGTCCGCGGGGGTCATGTGCGGGTTCTGCACGACCCCGAGCATCTTGCGCGCCTGGTCGTAGTACGGGCTGAGCTCGTCGTGCCAGTCCGTGATGTCACGCCACTGCGGGTCCTCGAAGAAGGAGGCGGGCGGCTTGTAGAGGGTGTTGGCGTAGTTCAGCGATCCACCGCCGACGCCCGCACCGGCGAGGATCAGCACGTCGCGAAGCAGGTGCACGCGCTGGATGCCGTAGCAGCCGAGCGCGGGCGCCCACAGGAACCGCTTGAGGTCCCAGCTGGTCTTCGCGAAGTCCGCGTCGGCGTACCGGCGGCCGGCCTCGAGAATGCCGACCCGGTACCCCTTCTCCACCAATCGCAGCGCCGTCACGCTGCCTCCGAAGCCGGATCCGACGATCAGGACATCGAAGTCCGTTGCACGCTTGCCCATCTGGACACCTCCACCATGAACCTGGATTAGTTACTCGTCAGTATGCACCGGATCCCTGTGACCGAAGCCACAAGGGTTGCCTAAGTGTAACGACAGGTAGCAGGAACAGGCAGAATGCCGCCGAGCAACGTCAGGCGCGCACCGTCAGGCCGACCTTCTGGAACTCCTTGAGGTCCGAGTAGCCGGACTTCGCCATCGAGCGACGGAGTCCACCGACCAGGTTCAGCGAACCGTACGGATCGTCCGACGGTCCGGTGAGGACGCGGTCGAGCGACGGACGTTCGCCCGCGGCGACCGGCAGCAGCGCGCCACGTGGCACCGACGGGTGCGCGGCAGCCGACGGCCAGTACCAGCCGCCGCCGGGGGCCTCGGCCGCGACCGCGAGGGGCGCGCCGAGGACCGCGGCGTCCGCGCCGCAGGCGATGGCCTTGGCCAGGTGGCCCGAGGTGCTGATGTCGCCGTCCGCGATGACGTGCACGTAGCGCCCGCCGGTCTCGTCGAGGTAGTCGCGACGCGCGGCCGCGGCGTCCGCGATCGCGGTGGCCATGTGCACCCCGATGCCCAGCACCTCACCGGTGGTCGTGGCGCCCTCGGTGGAGCCGTAGCCGACGATGACACCCGCGGCACCGGTCCGCATCAGGTGCAGCGCCGTGCGGTGATCGCTCACGCCGCCCGCGATCACCGGGACGTCGAGCTCGGAGATGAACGTCTTGAGGTTCAGCGGCTCGCTCTCGCCGTGCGCGACGTGCTCGGCGGAGATGATCGTGCCGTGGATCACCAGCAGGTCGATCCCGGCCTTCACCAGCTCCGGCGTCAGCGCGCGCGCGTTCTGCGGGCTGACCCGGACCGCGGTGGTGACACCGGAGTCACGCACCTGCGCGACGGCCGCCGCGAGCAGGTGCGGCTGGATCGGCGCCGCGTGCAGCTCCTGGAGCCGGGCGATCGGCGCGTCCGGGTCGTCGTCCGTCTCGGCGAGGTGCACCAACTCGGCGAGCTTCGCGTCGACGTCGGCGTGCCGACCCCACAGGCCCTCGCCGTTGATCACGCCGAGCCCACCGCGCTTGCCGAGCTCGATCGCGAACGAGGGCGAGACCAGGGCATCGGTCGGGTGCGCGAGCACCGGGATGTCGAAGCGGTACGCATCGAGCTGCCAGGCCGTCGACACCTCCTTGGAGGACCGGGTCCGGCGGGAGGGGACGATGTCGATGTCGTCCAGCTCGTAGGTGCGACGGGCAGTTCTGCCCATGCCGATCTCAACGAGGTCGCGCACGCGCGCCCCTTTCTTCGTTGTGGCTGATGCTTGCCTGGATCTTCGCTGGAAACTATCGCGCGCGGCTACCGCGCGGCGTAGTTCGGCGCTTCCACCGTCATGGTGATGTCGTGCGGGTGGCTCTCCTTGAGACCCGCGGCGGTGATCTGCACGAACTGCGCCTCCTGCAGTTCCTCGATGGTGCCGGAACCGGTGTAGCCCATGGCGGCACGAAGACCGCCGGTGAGCTGGTGGATCACCTGCGTCAGCGGGCCGCGGAACGGCACCCGACCCTCGATACCCTCGGGGACGAGCTTGTCCTCCGCGAGCACGTCGTCCTGGAAGTAGCGGTCCTTGGAGTAGGACTTGCCCTGTCCGCGACTCTGCATCGCACCCAGCGAGCCCATGCCGCGGTAGCTCTTGAACTGCTTGCCGCCGACCAGGATCAGCTCGCCAGGGGACTCGGCGGTGCCCGCGAGGAGCGAGCCGAGCATGGCGGCGGATGCACCAGCCGCGAGCGCCTTGGCGACGTCGCCGGAGAACTGCAGGCCGCCGTCGGCGATCACCGGCACTCCGAGCGCCTTGCACGCCGCGGTGGCCTCGAGGATCGCGGTGATCTGCGGGGCGCCGACACCGGCGATGACGCGGGTGGTGCAGATCGAGCCGGGACCCACACCGACCTTGACCGCGTCCGCGCCCGCCTCGACCAGCGCCAGAGCGCCCGCCCGGGTCGCGACGTTGCCACCGATGAGCTGGACGCGATCGCCGATCTCCGCCTTGAGCTTCGCGATCATCTGCAAGATGTTGACCTGATGGCCGTGCGCGCTGTCGACGACAAGCACGTCGGCTCCGGCGTCGGTCAGCGCCATCGCACGCGCCCAGGCATCGTCACCGACCCCGACGGCGGCGCCGACCAACAGGCGGCCGTCCCGGTCCTTGGTGGCGTTCGGGTGCTGCTCGGTCTTGACGAAGTCCTTGACGGTGATCAGTCCGGTCAGCTTGCCCTGACCGTCGACGATCGGCAGCTTCTCGAGCTTGTGCCTGCGCAGCAGCCCGAGCGCGGCCTCGGCGGTGACGCCCTCGCGCGCGGTGATCAGCGGGGCCTTGGTCATGACCTCGGCGACCGTGCGGTTCTGGTCGACCTCGAAGCGCATGTCGCGGTTGGTGATGATGCCGACCAACTGACCGGCGTCGTCGGTGACAGGTAGCCCGGAGATCCGGAACCGCGCGCACGTCGCGTCGACCTCGGCGAGCGTGTCCGACGGCTTGCAGGTGACCGGATCGGTCACCATGCCGGCCTCGGACCGCTTGACCGTCTCGACCTGCGCAGCCTGCGTCTCGACCGAGGAGTTGCGGTGCAGCACGCCCATCCCGCCCGCACGCGCCATCGCAATGGCCATCCGAGACTCGGTGACGGTGTCCATCGCCGAGCTCACCAGCGGAACGTTGAGCCGGATCTCGCGGGTCAGCTGGCTCGAGGTGTCCACCTGGTTGGGAACGACGTCCGAAGCCGCCGGCAGCAGCAGCACGTCGTCGAAGGTGAGACCCAGCATCGCTACCTTGTCGGCGCGGTCTCCACCGGTTCGCACGTGTCCTGCGGAATTACTCATGCGGCTTCCGGACCTTTCCTGGAACTGTGTTGCGCCGCCGCGGTGGGCGTCGAATCCCGCGGCGCTGACAAGTCGTGAATGCTCGGGCGAGAGTGAACTATTCCCTCAGCCCGCACACCATGGTATCGGCTGTATGCGTGGGCGAGCGAACGCGGTGAGATGTGACGGCTGGCGCAGACCCGCATGCGCTGCGTACCGTGGACCTGTGCGTGATCAATTGCCCCCCGGTCTGCCGCCGGATCCGTTCGCCGGCGACCCCTCCGATCCGTCGGCCGCGCTGGACGCGATCGAGCCGGGTCAGCCCCTCGACCCCCATGAGCGACTGGCCGTGGAGGAGGACCTCGCAGACCTCGCGGTCTATGAGGCCCTGCTCGGCCACCGCGGCATCCGCGGGCTCGTCGTGTGCTGCGACGACTGCCAGCAGGATCACTACCACGACTGGGACATGCTGCGCGCCAACCTGCTGCAGCTGCTCGTGGACGGCACCGTGCGCCCGCACGAGCCCGCCTACGACCCGGTCCCCGAGGCCTACGTCACGTGGGACTACTGCCGCGGCTACGCGGACGCTTCCATGAACGAGGCGCTGCACGGCGACGGCTTCGACGCCTGACCCGCAACCGACACGACGAAAACGGCCCGACAAGGAATTCACCTTGTCGGGCCGTTTCGCGTCTGGGCTCGGATCAGCTGGGCGCCACGTTCGACGTCAGATCCCGCGGCGTGGGCGTGTCCTGGGTCGGCGGCTCGACCCTGGTGGTGGTCGGCGCGGGCGGGACGGTCGTCAGCACCGGCGGGTTCGTCGTCTGGATCGGCGGGATGGTGATCGGCGGCACCGTGATCGGCGGCACCAGAGTCGGGGGCACCGTGATCGGCGGCACTCCTGTGTCGACCGGCGGGACGGTGGTCGGCAGGCTCGGGAGGTTCGGCACGGTGGTGGGCAGCACCGGAGCGGTCACCGTGTCCCCCGGCAGCGTCACACCCGGCACGGCGGGCAGCCCGGGGAGCGTCCCTGGCGCCGAGGGCGTAACGGTCGTCGTCGGCGGGGTCTTGGCGGCGTCGGCCACCAGCCGATCCCGCCAGGCCGTCAGCTCGTCGCGCTTGGCCGCCTCGTTCACGTCGTCGACCCGCTTGCGTGCGGACTCGAGGACCACCAGCGCAGCCTGCGGGTCGCCCGCGCGGAGGAGACGCTCCGCCTCCTCCAGGTTGGTGGTCGTGTCGATACCCGCGACGGTCGAGTTGGCGCGCTCGGTGAACACGACCTCCTTGACCTTCCACAGCGGATCGCCCGGCACGGCGTTGTAGGAGAAGACCGTCAGCCCGGCCATCACGACGGCGACGGCCGCGGCCGCGCCCGCGATGGGCCGGAGCAACCGCAGGCCCGAGCGACGGGGCGAGCCGATCGTCGCCAGTTCCCGGTCCACGGCGGCGGCCACCTGGTCGAGATCGGGCTCGGCGGGCATAGCGGGGGCGAGGATCTCGGCGCGCCATGCGGTCAGCAGGGTCGCGAGCTCGAACTCCTCGGGGCTGTTCGTCGCGATCGGGCCGTCACCGGCGATAGCGTCGATGAGGGCATCGTCCCGCGCGATGGCGGCGAAATCGACGGCCGTCGCATCGGCGGACGTGTCGTCGGTGTCGCCGAGGGAGGACGCATCCGGGGTGAGATCGGCACCGGACGTGTCCCGCTGCGTTCCCTCGTGGTCCCCACCACGCTTGCTGCCCCTAGCCATACATCTCACCCGCTTTCGCAACTTCGTTCTTCAACTTCGCGAGCGCCCTGTGCTGGGCGACCCGTACTGCTCCTGCCGTGCTTCCCACGGCAAGTGCCGTCTCCTCCGCCGACAGGCCGACAACCAAACGCAGGACGAGGATCTCCCGATGCTTCTCGGGGAGGGTTCCCAGTAGCGCGCTCATCTGCCGGGTGGTCTCCGAGTCCAGTGCGAGCTTCTCGGGTCCCTCGTCGGTGGAGATGACATCTGGTACCTCGGCCATCGACTCGGCTTTGTTACGCCCGGCGTTCCGATGGGCGTCTGCCACCTTGTGCGCGGCGATGCCATACACGAATGCCATGAATGGGCGGCCCTGATCCTGATACCGCGGCAATGCGGTCATCACTGCCAGGCATACCTCCTGCGCCACGTCGTCCGCGGACAGTTGTCCCCTTTCCGCGGCTCCGACCCGTGATCGGCAGTAACGCACAACCAAGGGTCGAACACTCTCGAGCACTCGAGACAAGGCAACTCGATCGCCCTGCGCTGCCGCAGCGACGGCTGAGTCCAACTCCTCGCTCGTATTAGTCATCGTCAGAGTGATTCCTGGCGTTACAGTGGCGCCCGCTCCAGAGCGCTCCCACCTGGCGGTGGAACGTTTGAAGGATAGCGACAGACACTCACAGATCCCTGAATCGGCCACCGCGGTCGGAGATTTGCCGTCGGCATTCATCCCGGATCGCCGCCGCGTCCGCACCGGGACGGACTCCATTGACAAGCATCGCCGCGGCCCAGCGCAGTGGCAACAACCCGTGCTCGGCACACCGGTCCAACACCTGTTCGCCCAGATCAAGCGCTGCGGCGGGGTCCGGGCCTGCGCTGTGCGCCGCCGCCAGCAGGAGGTCCGACTTCACCTGGTGCCGAACCGAGTCGACGCCCCTGCCGAGCTCGACGGCCGCGCTCGCGTGCCGACGCGCCGTGTCGGCATCCCCCGACGCCAACGCGATCTCGGCGCTCACCCAGTTCAGGCGGATGCGCTGTCGCCACAGCCCCTTGT
Organism: Rhodococcus sp. NPDC055112; assembly: GCF_053607505.1. Classification (NCBI taxonomy): domain Bacteria; kingdom Bacillati; phylum Actinomycetota; class Actinomycetes; order Mycobacteriales; family Nocardiaceae; genus Rhodococcus; species Rhodococcus sp. NPDC055112. Next base: position 6,186 of record NZ_JBSGTR010000027.1, on the reverse strand, counting down.
CGTTCCCGACGAGCGGCGCGCACCGCTCGAGCAGGGCGGAACCGAGCGCGAGCCGACCACAGCCGAGCGCGTCGGCAGCCAGCCCGGTCAATGCGTCGCACCGAGCGGCGGTCAGCGCCGCCTCCTCCTCGCCCGCCGGGCCGCCGAGTGCCGCGAGCGCGCGCCCGTCGAAGCCGGCCGCCAGCCGATGCCAGCCGAGTTGCCTGAGCAGCGAGGCCTCCGTGCTCAGCGCGAGCGAGGCGACGTCCCGGCTCGGGCGCCCACGCGCGATGCGATGGAGTTCGGTCCGCGCCGCGGCGTAGCGCCCCTGCCCACCGAGCGCCACCGCCCTGAGCCAGCGCTGCTGGTTGTCGACGGCGGCCGGCAACGGGGCCAACCCGGGCTCGTCGCCGAATGCGGCGTTGATCAGTGTCCCCACAGGCCAAGAGTAGGGCCGGCCCGCCTGCGCCCCTGCGGCGCACCCACCCGCGCCGAATACCCATTCGCCTCGCGTTTGTCGAGAGTTACGGGCACGTCGACCTATTTCAAGGTTGAATCAAAGATTGAATCAGGCAACTGATTCAGAGTCCGGTTTGTGGCAATTGCGTTAACCGAAAATCTCAACACCCGCCCACGCGCTGACAGGGCACACACCACGCCCTCCGGCCGCATCGGACCGGCAAAAGCACTCGTCAGCACCCATTACCGGGCGCCGAGGCCGAGCAGGAGGACCGTCGCGACGACAGCCGATCACGGCTACATGTCCTTGTCTATGAACAGAACGTTAAATTCTCGTGCGAACACTATGGAAATCCCCACTTGAAGAACTATTGACTCGTTTTCCGCAATACCTCTAACGTTGCCGAGACGAATTGATTGCAGACCTGGAGGCTCTTCAGGTGTATGGATGGACAGGAGATGGCATGCCTCAGCCGAATCACCTCCCCGGACCGAACGCCGATATCTGGGACTGGCAGATGCACGGCCTGTGCCGCGGAGTCGACTCCGCGATGTTCTTCCATCCGGACGGCGAGCGGGGCAGGGCACGCACGCAGCGTGAGACCCGCGCCAAGGAGATGTGCCACCAGTGCCCCGTGCTCGCGCAGTGCCGCAGCCACGCCCTCAGCGTCAGCGAGCCCTACGGGATCTGGGGCGGCATGTCAGAGACCGAACGTGAGATGCACGCCCGCAGGGGACGCCACCGCATCGCGGTGTAGACGACGACTTACTCGGCGCGGCTCCGGATTCCGGGGCTGCGCCGAAGTGATCGGCCCATCCTTCGCGCCACCCGCTCCGAATGCCTTCCCGACAGCGCTCGCACATCACTCGGGAAGGCAGTCCCATGAGCATCAGCACCACCCGCATCCGCACCCTCGCCATCGCGGCCACCGCGTCGGTCGCCCTGATCGGCGTCTCCGCGTGTTCCTCCGCGAACAGCGACGACTCCGCGCCCGCCTCCCCCACGTCCGGCGACGCGATGTCACCGGCGATGACGGCCGACCCCGCCGCGAATCTGGTCGGACCCGGCTGCGCGAACTACGCCGAGACGGTGCCGCAGGGCGGCGGCTCGATCTCGGGCATGGCCCAGGATCCGGTCGCCGTCGCCGCATCGAACAACCCCCTCCTCACCACCCTGGTTGCCGCGGTCTCGGGGCAACTCAACCCCGACGTCAACCTCGTCGACACCCTCAACGGCGGGCAGTTCACCGTGTTCGCACCCGTCGACGACGCGTTCGCCAAGGTGGATCCGGCCACCATCGACACGCTGAAGACCGACGACGCGCTGCTGACGAAGGTCCTCACCTACCACGTGGTGCCGGGCCAGATCGCGCCGGACGAGATCGCCGGTCAGCACCCGACGGTCGAGGGCGCACCGGTGACCGTGACCGGGTCGGGAGACGCCCTCAAGGTCAACGACGCGAATGTCATCTGCGGCGGCGTCAGCACCGCGAATGCCACCGTCTACCTCATCGATTCCGTGTTGATGCCGCAGTAACGTGGTTGCCGATGAACGGAATCGGACAGTGGTGACCGACCCGGGGTCCACGGGTTCCGGTGCTGCGCCCGGTCACGGTCTGGACGAGGCGGCCTGCCCGGCGGAGGCCGGGCAGGCCCTCGCCCGGCGCGAGGCAGAGTCGGCCGAGCTGGCCGCCCTCCTGACCCGCGCCGCCGACGGGGATTCGGGGGCCTTCGCCGAGCTGTACGACCGGACCTGCGCCCGCGTCTACGGAATGGTGCTGCGGGTGCTGCGCGATCCGGGCTTCGCCGAGGAGACCACCCAGGAGGTCTATCTCCAGCTGTGGCGCACCGCCGATGACTTCGATGCGTCCAGGGGCTCCGCGGTGTCCTGGCTGATGACCCTCGCGCATCGCAGGGCGGTCGACCGCGTCCGGTCGGAGCAGTCGCACTCGAACCGCGAGGTGGTCTACGAGTCGCGCAACCGCGGCAGCGAGTTCGACCAGGTCGCCGAGGAGGTCTCCGGACGCCTGGACCGGCAGGCCGTCATCGACTGCCTCGACACCCTCACCTCGGTGCAGCGCGAATCGGTCGCGCTCGCCTATTACGGCGGACGCACCTACCGCGAGGTGGCCGGACAGCTCGGGGTCGCCCTGCCGACCATCAAGACCCGGATCCGGGACGGTCTGGTTCGGCTCAGAGGATGCCTGGGGGTGGCGTGATGGACGACGACCAGATCGACCTGGCCAACGCCTACGCCCTCGATGCCCTCGACGCGGACCAACGCCGTGCGGTCGAGCAACTCCTCGCGACCTCCGACGACAGCCTGCGGGCCGACTTCGACGCGGAGGTGCGCCAGTGCCGGGAGACACTGGCGGCCGCAGCCGCCGCGAACGCGACCGCACCGCCCGCACACATCCGCGGACACCTGCTGACGCAGATCGCGCGGGAGCCCCGCACCGGGACCGGCCGGGCGGCGGCGCCGGTCTCGCTCGCCGATCGGCGGCGCACCCCCCGCTGGCGCCTGGTTGGCGCAGCGGCGGCCGCCGTCGCGCTGCTCGGGGGCGGCGTGGTCATCGGACAGCAGCTGCGCGAGCCGACCAGAGAGCAGCCGATGGCGGCCCAGGTGATGAGTGCCCCTGACGTCCGGACGTCCTCGACGGCGGTGCCAGGCGGCGGGTCGGCGACCGCCGTCTACTCCCGGTCGACCGACGCGGCGGTGCTGATGATGAACGACGTCACCCCGCCCGCGCCGGAGTCGGTCTATCAGATGTGGCTCATCGCGGGCACCGGCGCACCGGTCTCGGCGGGCATGATGGCGCCGGATCAGGTGTCGCCCTCGACCGTTGCCGTGCTCGACGATCTGGACGGCGCCTCGCTGTTGGCCTTCACGGTGGAACCCGCGGGCGGTTCGGAGCAGCCGACCACCGATGTGTTCGCCTCGCTGCCACTGGGATAGGAGTGGTGTCGGGTCAGCTGGCAGGTTGGGCGGCTTCTGCCTTATAGGCGCGGTGCAGGATCGTGCCCACGCCGCCGACCGTCATGCCGACTTCGTCCGCGATGTCGCGCAGTTTGAGGCCCTCGGCGCGCAGTTCCAGCACCCGGCGGCGGCGCTCGGCGGCCCGCGCCTCGAACTCGGCCCGAGGCTCGGCCATTCTGTTGCGCACCGTGCGCGGCGAGACGCCAAGCCGCTCAGCGACTTCGCGGGCCGACTGGGTGCGTCGTGCGGGAATTTCGGCGCCCACCGGTGGACTCCTTCCTCATCAGGTCGCGGTCGATCCCACGCCGCTTGCTGGTGGCCACGACTGTCTTGGTGGCCTCGACCTCGCGACGGTCGATCCACGAGCGGAACGGTAGTGCAAGTCGGAGCAGAACTGGAAGCAATTCCACAACGAATTGACAACGCACTGTTGTCAGTAGAGATCGCGATGGAAAGGGATCCGCAGGCTGGACAACTTTGGGGGTGACCTGACACCAGTCCCCGCAGGTCTGGTCCGCCCCCACGCTGCTGAGCCCAATATTCATCCCACCAATTTTCGGTAGGCAGCGGCGGACATCACGCATACAGTCCCGCAACCGGCCCGGCGCCAACGCCTCGGTCGTACCCGCAACGCCCCCACATCCGAAAGGTCCCCATGCGTAGTACCCGCGCCCGCCGTGCCGCGATGATCGGCATCGCGGCACTGCTGCTGGTCGCGCCCTGCGCGACCCTCGCACAGGCCGAACCCACCGCCTCGGCACCCGCGTTGCCCGAGGACCTGGTGGCCGCAGTCCAGCGCGATCTCGGGCTGGGCCCCGCCCAGTACCTCGAGCAGGCCGAGACCGGGCAGGAGCTGGCGAGGTTCGCGGACACGCTCCGCGGCAAGTTCCCCACCGCCTACGCCGGCGCCTGGCTCGATAAGGCGGGTTCCCCGTTGGTCGGTCTGGCCGACGGACCGGACAAGGCCGCAGCCCGCACCGCCGTCGAGGCCGCCGGCTTCAAGGTCAAGGACCAGGCGCGCAGCGAAAACGCCCTGTCCGACCTGCTCGGCCAGCTCAACACCTGGATCCAGCAGCTCCCCGCACCGCTGTCCGGCCACATCAACGGCGCCAAGGTCGACATCGCCGCCAACGACATCGTGCTGGGCGTCCACGACATCGCCGGGGGCCAGGGTCTGCAGCTGCCCGACTTCCTCAACTTCGTGCGCGTGGCGCAGGGACCGGCACGCGGCTCCTCCGAACTGCCGGGACTCGGCTCGCTCGGCTCATCCGACCCGACCAAGCCCACCGAACCCAACCCCGTTGCCTCCACGATCACCCTCGACCCCATCAAGGGAGCCACCGCAGGCGGCGAGTTCATCATGCTGAAGGCGAAGGTCAACCCCGCAGCAGCGGGCGGCACCGTCACATTCGAGAACGACCACTACCACGAAGTGGTGCCGGTCGGCGCCGACGGCACCGCCACCGAGCAGTGGTATCCGCCCGAGACCGCAGGCGAGGTGACCATGACGGCCACCTTCTCCGGCCGCGACGGCGTCACCGGATCCACCACCACCGCGCAGATCACCGTCGCGGGAGCCCCCAAGCCCACCACCACCAAGCCCAAGCCGCCGGCCCCCGACGCCATCATGGGTGGCGACAGCTACGAATTCGCGGACGCCTTCGGCGAACGCCGCTGGTGCACGCTCGGCTTCAACGGCACCGACGCCTCCGGCCACGCGGTGACCCTCACCGCAGGACACTGCGACGCGAACGAACTTGCCGCCGGTACTCCCGACGCCTCGATCGCATACGAGTTGCTCAACGGCGCTCCCGGCGCTCGCTTCGGCGCCGCCACCAAGACGGCACAGCCACCACAACGACTCGACTACTCGGTGATCAAGATCGACGACAACGTCACCAAGCGCTTCGAGAACAACTACGTTCGCATCCCGGGCAAGGCCCCGATAGCGATCACCGGCACCGCCATTCCCGTGTTGGGGGCCCCGGTGTGCATGTCCGGTAAAACCACCGGCTACCACTGTGGCCCAATCACAAACGCCGAGCTCGGTTCACCGAATGCCACCCAGTACAAGACTGGCAGATTCGACGTGAGGATCTGTGGGCTGCACGGCGACAGCGGCAGCCCCATGATCACCGGCACCGAAGCACTGGGCATCGTGGCCGAGTCCAACATCACAACGGACCAGTCGGAGTGCGATGCGATGGACGCAGATCCGGACATTCCGGCCTTCTACAAGCCCACCGTGCACGCGACACCGCTCAAGGACATCCTCAAGGAAAATCCCGGCCTGAAGATCCGCACCAACTAGACACACAGAACTTTCCCGAAAAGGGGCCTCGGACGCGAACTTTCGCGCCCGAGGCCCCTCTTCATTTCCGGGTGACGCCCCGACCCACGGGTTCGGGCCGCCGTCCCACGCTGCCGAGTCGACATTCATCCCATCAATTTTCGGTAGGCAGCGGCGGATATCACCCCTACAGTCTCTGGCGCTGACCCGGCTCCAACGCTTGGTCGTACCGGCAACGCTCAATCCGAAAGGTCCACATGCGTAGTACCCGAGCCCGTCGTGCCGCGATGATCGGCACCGCGGCACTGCTTCTGGTCGCGCCCTGCGTGGCCCTCGCCCAGGCCGAACCCACCGCGCCGGCACCCGCGCTGCCCGCGGATATGGTGGCCGCGATCCAACGCGATCTCGGCCTCAGCCCCGCCCAGTACCTCGAGCGGGCAGCGGCCGGGCAGGAACTGAAGGCGTTCGCGGACACGCTGCG
>NZ_JBSGTR010000026.1:0-60989 GCF_053607505.1 Rhodococcus sp. NPDC055112 | reverse complement strand
GCCCGGATCCTTGGATCCGGGCCAGCGGTGATCAGATCAGGCAGCCGACTCCTCGTCACGCCCGGTCATGATCGGGAGATGACGATCAGAGGTACTGGCCGCACACGGGCCATGCGCCCGGACCCTGGCCCGCGAGCACGTTCTCGCCGACGCGGATCTGCTCCTCGCGGGAGGCACTCGCGGCGTGGCCCTGGCCGCCGTAGGCGGCCCAGGTGCTCGGGGTGAACTGCAGGCCGCCGGCGAATCCGTTGCCCGTATCGGCGGCCCAGTTGCCGCTGGCCTCGCACTGGGCGACCGCGTCCCAATCGTGACCTGCCGCGTTGGCGGTGCCGCCGGCCAGTCCCATCGGGATGGCGACGAGGGCGCCGGTGGCGGCGATCCAGCCGAGGGTCTTGGTGGCGGTCCGGCGTGCATGGTTGATCGACATGTGATGGGTCCTCTCCTGCATCCGAGGCGGGCGGCGGTGTCTTGCACCGCGGCGATGTTGGCCTCGTCACTGCCCTGATGTGTTGCGTCGGACCGGATCCCGCTGGGCAGTTCGCGAAGGTTGGCGAGCCGGTGGTGGTTCTCGTTTGTGAACCGGAAGCGACGGTAGACGCAGTTCGGGGGGCCTCGCACCCCTCGGATGACGGGCCCGGCGTACGGACGCCCGTCCAGATCCAGGGGTCCTCGGCGACTCCCGTGCAGGTCACGACCGAGATATAAACATCTCGAAACGTATCCGTTCCGTTACCTTAATGTGACGAAGGTCACTCTCAAACTCCCGCCTGTCGGGTTGCGCCCGTCACTTTCGTGACACTCTCCCGCCCGCATTCGATGCCCCCGCGGACCCTGGCCGCGGCGTGCCGGAGGGGTTAGATTCGGTACATGGCCGACGTTTCCTGGGGGCCTCAGCTCGACCTCGGCGCCGCGATCACCGAATCGCAGCGACTGATGGATCACGGCGATCCGGCACGGGCTCGGGACCTGCTGGAGGCCGAATCGTCGCTCGCGCCCCCGGAGGAGCTGGAGCTCTGGCAGGGCCTGTGGCAGCTGGCGGACGGCCTGGCGCGGGCGCTGCTGGGTGAATCCGCTGCGGCGGCGCGCTCGCTGCGGCGCGGGCGCGACCTGGTCGGGTCGTACGAGGACCGGCCACCGCACGCGCTCGACGTCGCGGGGCTCCATGCCTGGTCCACCCACCTGATCGACGAGCTCGCGGCCCGCGATCCCGACTGGGTGCCGCCGGTGCCCCGGCTGCGGATGCCCTGAGGAGCTCTGCGGTCAGTCCGGGGTCACGACGTGGTGCCGGCCGGGGCGGGTGCGGGCGTCGCCTGCGCCTGCCTGCGGTTCAGCGCGAGCACCGGGATCAGCGCGAGCGCGATCAGTCCGCCGCCGAGCGAGAGGACCGCGAAGCTGCTCGACGCGACGACCATCCCGCTGACGATGCCGCCGCCTGCACCGGCGAGCGCGATACACAGGTCGACCGAACCCTGGGTGCGCGCACGCGTCGCGAGCGGCGTCGCGTCGGTGAGGATGGCCGTGCCGCTGATAAGCCCGAAGTTCCAGCCGAGCCCGAGCAGGCCAAGCGCGACCGAGAGCAGCACCACGGAATCGGCTGGTGCGAGGGCCGCGAGGATGCCTGCCGCCAGCAGGGTGACGCCGGCCGCGACCACGACCGGGATCCGTCCGTACCGGTCCGCGAGCATGCCGGTCAGCGGAGACGGCAGGAACATGGCCGCGACGTGGATCGCGATGACCATTCCGGTCTGCCCGAGGCCGTGCCCGTGATCCATCATGTGGATCGGGGTCATGGTCATGATCGCGACCATCACGATCTGCGTCACCACCATCACGGTGGCGCCGACGAGGATGCCCCGACGTTGGGTGGCGCGGTCGGGCTCCTGCGGCACTTCCCCACCGGCGGCAACCGGCTCGGACTGCAGCTGTCGCGCGACGCGCAGCGGATCGGGCCGCAGAAACGCCAAGAGGAACATGCCCGCGGCGGCGAACGCGGCCGAGGACAGGATGAACGGGCCCGCCAGCACGGGGATGCCCCACCCGTCCGCGAGGTCGCCCATGACCTCCACCAGGTTCGGGCCCGCCACCGCGCCGAAGGTTGTCGCCACCATGATCGTGCTGACCGCGCGGCCCCGATGCGAGGCCTCGGCCAGGTCGGTTCCCGCGTACCGGGCCTGGAGGTTGGTCGCGGTCCCGGATCCGTAGACGAACATGGACACGAACAGCAGCGGGAGGCTGTCCATCACCGCGGCGAGCACCACACCGGCGCCGCCCGCCGCGCCCGCGAGGTATCCGATGCTGAGCCCGGGCCTGCGGCCGAGGCGGTGCGAGACCCGCCCGACCACCAGCGCCGCGGCCGCGGACCCGAGGGTGAACAGGGCAGAGGACAGGCCGGCGAATCGACTCGACCCGAGCATCTCCTTGGTGAGCAGCGCACCGACGGTGACGCCCGCGGCCAGTCCGGCGCCGCCGAGGATCTGCGAGGCCACCACCACGATCAGCGTGCGGCGCTGCGTGCTCGCCCGGAGATCGCCGGCGAGGGCGGGAGAGGTGGTGTCCATCAGTGTCTTTCGGGGGTCGGGACGCGCGGGCGCACTCAGCCTATTGCGCCGCGCGTCCGACCCCGACGGTCACACCCCGGTCATGCGGCGACCGGCACCTCGTCGTCGGCGTCGACCGCTCCCACAGGAGACGGCTCCTGCGCGTAGTGGAAGTGCGGGCGACGGTGGCCGAGGAACGAACCGAACCACGACATGACCGCGATGTAGCGGTTGCGGAAACCGACCAGGTAGACCATGTGCACGGCCAGCCACAGCACCCAGGCGATGAACCCGGTGAGCTCGATGCTCTTCACCTTCGTCACCGCACGGAAGCGGTTGATGATCGCCATCGAGCCCTTGTCGCGGAACTTGAAGGCGGTGCCGCGCGGGGTCTTGCCGAGCACGGTCTTGGCGACGTGGCGCCCGCCCTGCATCGCCACCGGGGACTGGCCCGGCAGGTTGTTCAGCGAGGTCATGTCGCCGACTGCGAAGATGTCCGCGCGGCCGCCGACCGTCAGGTCCGGGTTCACCAGCAACCGGCCCGCCCGGTCCGTGTCGCAGCCGGTGCGCTCGGCGAGCACGCCCGCGAAGTCGTTGGCCTGAACGCCCGCCGACCAGACGATGGTCTCGGCGGTGCGCCGCACCCCGGCCTCGCTTCCGTGCCCCTTGAAGGTGGCGCCGTGCTCGTCGATGTCGGTGACCAGAGTGTTCAGCACCACCTCGACGCCCGACTTCTCCAGCGAGGCCTTCGTGTACTCGCTGAGCTTGCCGCCGTAGGCGGGCATCGCGACACCGGCGCCCTCGACCAGGGTGACGGTGACGTCGTCGGCGGTGATGCCGCGGATCGACTGCTCGAAGTAGCGGCCTGCGAGCTCCTTGATCTGACCGGCGAGTTCGACGCCCGTCGCGCCCGCGCCGATCACGATGAAGCTGAGCAGGTTCTTGGCGCGCTCCGGGTCGGTGGTGGTGTGCGCCTCCTCGAAGCAGCGCACGATCTGGTCGCGCAGCCGCTTCGCGTCGTTGACGGTCTTGAGCGCGTAGGTGACCTTGGCGAACTCGTCGCGGCCGAAGTACGACTGGCGTGCACCGGTGGCGGCGATCAGGAAGTTGTATCCGAGGGTGTGCCGCTCGCCCGCGGCCTCGTAGACGAGTTCCTTCGCGTCGGCGTGCACGTCCACGACCCGGCCGAGCCGGACGTCGGCGTTCGGGTACTTCGCGAGGATCGCCCGGATGGAGGGTGCGATCTCGCCTGCCGAGAGGACGCCGGTCGCCACCTGGTAGAGCAGCGGCTGGAACAGGTGCTCGGTGGTCTCGGAAATGAGGACGAACGGCGTGCCTGCCTTTGCCAGCTTCTTCGCCGCCGCGAGCGCGCCGAACCCCGAGCCCACGATGACGACCTCGGTCCGGTCCATCCCTGCGTCGACCACGACAACCTCCAGCTCGATCTGATGTATGAGTTACACCGTAGGGATGCGATCCGGTGTTTCGCCAGCTAGCTCCGGGTATCCAGAATTCTCTTATCTGGATTGCTAATGAATAGAATGTGAGCATGGACTTTCGGCAGCTGCGTTACTTCCTGGCGGTCAGCGAGGAGCTGAGCTTCAGCCGTGCCGCGAAACGGTGCTTCATCTCGCAATCTGCCGTCAGCCACCAGGTCACCAGGCTCGAGCAGGAGCTCGGTGCCCCGTTGTTCGAGCGGTCGACGCGGGTGGTGCGGCTGACCCCGGCCGGGTCGCGGCTGATCCCGATCGCCCAGCAGGTGCTGAGCCTGGAGACCAAGGCGTACTCCGTCGTGCGCGAACCGAGGAACCGAATCCGGATCACCGCGAACATGAGCTTTGCGGCGCAGAGCCTCGACGCGATCGCCCGCGTGCGGGAGTCGCATCCGGACGTGGACATCGAGTTCGTGATCAAGAGCTTCACCGAGCGTATCGACGCGGTCGCGTCCGGCGACGCCGACATCGCGTTGATACGCGGGCGGGCGGATCGGCCGGGCCTGGAGACGGTGCGGCTCGGCGTCGACGACCTGGTGATCGTGACGTCGCGCCGGCACCCGCTGTCCGCGTTCTCGACGGTCGAGCTGGGCGAGCTCGCCCCATATCAGTTGCTGCTCCCACCGCGCAGCAGCCAGGTGCTGCTGCACACCGTGGTCGAGGATGCCTTCCGTGAGATCGGGCGCCGGGTCTCGCTCGGGCCGTCGATCGCCAGCGACCATGCGGCGACGCTCGAGGTCATCACCAATCCGCGGGCGTGGACCGTGCTGTACGCGAGCACGGCGGCCGAGACGCCCCGAACCGGGCTCTGCTTCATGCGCGAGGCCAACAACCGCCTCCGCATCCCGGTGTGCGGGGTGGTCCGGACCGGCGGCGCGGATTCGCCCGCCCTTGCCAGCGTGATGCACGCGCTCCGCCAGTCGATGGACGGTGCATCCCCTGAGTCGACCTGATCCCGCCGAGGGTCAGCGTGCCGCTGTTCGATCGCCTCTGCCACCAACCGTCGAGGATCGCGTGGGTGAGGGTCGCAGCGATATCGGATCGGTGGGTACTGCACCCCTGATCCGTAGCGTCACGCGCAATCGGCCGATACCGGTCACCCGGCCACCGCGTCGAGGAAATTCCGGGAGCGCGTGCGTCGATCCTTTGCGATGAGGTCGGCCCACGACTCGACGCGCGGGTGACGTTTGATCAGGTTTCGCCGTTCGAGTTCCGGCATTCCTCCCCAGACTCCGAATTCGACGCGGTTGTCCAGGGCATCTGCGCCGCACTGCAGGACCACAGGGCAGCTTTCGCAGAGCACAGCAACCTCTCGTTGTTTCCTCTTGCCCCGTACGAACATCCTGTCGGGGTCACCGAGGCGGCAACGAGCCCACCTGACCCAGCTACCGGGTGCGTCGATGAGGGCGGCGTGGGAGAAGTCGAGATTATTGATCATGCCTCTGCTCTTCACTAGACCGAACTGACGGGCAACGTGGTCGTCACGAGGCTGGGCTGGTGCCGCGGGACGGATGGGGCCGCTCAGGACCGATGGCGCCCACCGAGCGCATGACGGTTCGTGTCATTGCACCGACTGCCCGGATCTGCAGTTCGAGTGCCGCATCGGCAGCCGAGAGCGCAAGCATCGTGGGGACGCCGATCCACAGCGGGATCTTCATCGGTCCTCCTCGGATCAGGCGGTTCGCCAGCGCACCGCGTACCTGTCGGCAAATGTGTCGCATCCCATACTTCGTCGAGACCGAGCCGACCACCACCGGAAGATGACGGGGGGAGGTACCTGTATTTGGATCAGAGGCCGAAGATCTGCACCGGGCTATCGACCGGCTCGCCCGCCGACAGTGCGCCCGGCCCTCGCCTCGGCCGCCGGGAGGTCGCGCCAGCCGCACAACACCCGGTGGACCTGCTCTGCACCGTGCAGCTCGTCTGGTGGCTCGGGCAGGTGCGCGGGATAGAGCAGGAACGGCCGGGTCTGCGGACCGCCGAGCCCTCCGTGCGAGCCGACCTGTTCCTCGAACGCCGCGATCTCGCCGGTGTCGGGCCAGTAGCGGCCGTTGATCATGATGTCGGCGACGTTGTCGAAGCCGTCGGTCCGGCGGATCCGCTCCAGGGTGCCGGGGCCGAAGTCCGCCAAGGGATCCCGGCCCGCGACGATTCCGGTGTCGACCTCCACGCTGCCATGGGAGCCCAGCACGATCGATCCCTTGCCCTCGCGGGCCACGAGGACGAACCCCACCCCGGGATGAGTGGTGAGGGCGGGCAACAGGGACGGATGGTGATCGGTGATCCAGCGCATCGTCGCGCGGCCGGCGGCGAGCGGGAAACTCACCAGTCCGACGTTCCCGGACGCGAGCACCACCGGCCGCTCGGGAGGCGCGGTGACCCGGTCCGGCGGCGGCGTGGCACGCAGGCTCGCGGCGGCATACCCGAGGCCCTCCGCGCCTCGTCCCTGTGCCCCGACGTCCGGGACGTCCTTGTCGTGGTGCAGCCACCCACCGTGCTGCGGCTGCGGCCGACCCGCCTCACATTCGCGCAGGACCAGGGCCTCGAGGGTCTCGCCGAAGCGGCTGGTGAACGTCTCGCCCTGGCTCTGGCCGTGATCGGAGAGGACGACGATGTTGTAGGGCCGGTCGGCCTGAGCCGCGACGGCGGCGATCATCCCGATCTCCGCGTCGAGCTTCCGCAGCACCGCGAGGGTCTCCGGCCGCTCGACCCCGGAATGGTGAGAGACCTCGTCGTATCCGACGAGGTCGACGTAGATCACGTTGCGGCCCTTGATGATGTCGCCGATGACCGCGGCCACCACGACGTCGGTCTCGACGACGGTCGTGAAGGCCCGCACCAGCGGATAGATCCCGCCGCGGCGCACCCGCGGCCGGATGTCCTGTCTGCGCTGGCGCCAGGCCTGGCGGATCTCGCGCAACACCTCGGCGACCAGCCGGATGAAGGTACGGACCGCGCTCGCCGGATCGATGAAGTAATCCGCGTATCCGGTGCCGCCGCCTCCCATCCGGGCGCCCTTCATCCTGCTGACCACGAGGACGTTGTCCTCGGCGCCGCCGGAGAACAGATTGCCGCGGCTCGCTCCCCCGTCGGCGAGCAGTCCCGGTATCGATGCGCGTTCACGCTCGCGTTCGGCGTTGTCGCTCGGATTGCTGAACACCGCAATCCTCTTCGTGGCCTTGTCGTACCACCGGAACGCAGGCACGTTGTGGTTGCTGCCGTGCAGGATCCCCAGCTGGCTGGCACCGGTCTGACTGCTCCAGTCGGTGTGCCAGGGCATCAGGCGGTGGGAGTCGTCGCGGACCATCGCGGCGAGGGTGGGGACCACCCCCGATCGCATCGCGCGCTGCAACACCTTGTATCCCAGCCCGTCGATCTGGATGCACAGCAGTCCAGGACGGTCCGAGCCGCTGTCGGGTGACCTCTTGCGGCGCAATCGGAAGCGCTGTCGACGCACGAGCATCATGCGGTAGGTGTCGTCGCGCCGCGAGGCTATTGCGCCGGACACCGCCGAGCTCACCAGCGACAGCAGCACCGCGAGGATGATGATGTCGGTCACGCTCTCCGCCGTCGCGAGCGGCAGGATACGCACGGAGAGCAACATGATGAGACCGCTGCCGACGAAGGCGAACAGGAACAACAGCGCCGGTCCGACCCACAGCATGGCCCTCAGCAACAGCGGCCAGAGCACCGTGCTGAGCAGGCCGAACACCAGGGCCAGCGCGAGCGCGCTCGGAGCCGATCCGAGCGGGCCGGGCGCACCGGTACTGGCCAGCTCGACGCCGGGTAGCACCGCGTCGATCACCATCAGCGCCGCGGCAGATATCAGCCACAGCACGAGGAATTCGGTGACGGTACGGGCCGCCGATCCCAGAGTGCGCATGCACACCTCCATCCACCTGGATCGTAGGTGGCCAACGGCCCGGAATGCATTGTGGCGCGGTGCTAGGTTCGAGGTGGAACACTCCCGACGACGGCGGTGGCAGCCATGGCGATCGACCATTTCGACGTCCTGATAGTCGGTGCCGGCCTGTCCGGGATCGGCGCCGGATACCACCTGCAGGCGAGGTGTCCGGACAAGACGTACGCGATCCTCGAGGCCCGCGGCGCGATCGGCGGGACCTGGGACCTGTTCCGCTACCCCGGTGTTCGCTCGGACTCCGACATGTACACCCTCGGGTACTCCTTCCGACCGTGGACGGACGCGAAGTCCATCGCCGACGGCCCGTCGATCCTGAGCTACGTGCGCGCCACCGCGCGGGAGCAGGGAATCGACGAGAAGATCCGGTTCGACCATCGGGTGACCCGCGCGGAATGGTCCAGCGAGGACGCCAGGTGGACGGTCGAGGCCCAGCGCGGCCCCACCGCCGAGATCGTGCGTCTCACGTGCGACTTCTTGTTCATGTGCAGCGGCTACTACGACTACCGGGAGGGCTACACCCCCGAGTTCGTGGGTGTCGACCGGTTCGCGGGCCGGGTCGTGCACCCACAGCATTGGCCCGACGACGTCGACTGGGCGGGCAGACGCGTGGTCGTGATCGGCAGCGGCGCGACCGCGGTGACGCTGGTCCCGGCGATCGCGGAGTCCGCGGCCCACGTCACGATGCTGCAGCGATCGCCCAGCTATGTCCTGTCGGTGCCGGACGAGGACGTGATGGCGAACCGGTTGCGCGCGCTCCTGCCCTCGAAGCTCGCCTACGGCATCGTCCGCTGGAAGAACGTGCTTCGCTTCATGCTCTTCTTCACGCTGAGCCGACGGGCGCCAGGAGTCGTCAAGAAGCTGCTCCGCAGGCAGGTGCGGGCGCAGCTGCCCGCCGGGTTCGACGTCGACGCCCACTTCACGCCCCGGTACGACCCGTGGGACCAGCGCATGTGCTTCGTGCCGCACGGTGATCTGTTCAAGGCGATCCGGCACGGTCGTGCGGACATCGTCACCGATCGGATCGAGACGTTCACCGAGGGGGGAATCAGGCTCGAGTCGGGGGCGGAGCTGGCGGCCGACATCATCGTGACGGCCACCGGGCTGAAGCTGATCGTCGGCGGCGGCGTCCAGCTGAGCGTGGACGGCGCCCCCGTCGACGCCGCAAAGGCGCTGAGCTACAAGGGGATGATGCTGAGCGACGTCCCCAATTTCGCCAGCTGCATCGGATACACCAATGCGTCGTGGACACTCAAGTGCGATCTGACGTGCGAGTACGTGTGCAGGCTGCTCAATCACATGGCTGCCAACGGGTACCGGCAGTGCACGCCCCGCAACGTCGACCCGTCCATCACCACGATGCCGATCATCGACTTCTCGTCCGGATACGTGCAGCGCTCGATCCACGAGTTCCCGAAACAGGGATCGAAGAAGCCGTGGCGGCTCTATCAGAACTACGCCCTCGACATCGCGATGCTGAAGTTCGGATCCGTCGACGACGCGATGGAATTCGTCCGGACCGACGCCGCGGGGGCCCGTCGCGCGGACGTCGTGGGCTGATCGCTCGGCGGGCGGTGGATCGGCTGGTCTGGGATCGTGGGTGCCATGTCTGATCGAACACCGCGGGCCCGATGGCACGGGCACGCCACCGTCTCGATCACGGACAGCGGGACCACCATCCTGACCGACCCGATCCTCACCGATCGGGTCGCACACCTGCGGCGCAGACGCGGGCCCAACCCGCTCGACACCTCGGGCCAGGCGACGGACCCGCTACGTCCGGACGCGGTGGTGCTGTCCCACCTCCACGCGGACCACACCCACCTGCCCTCGCTGAAGCTGATCGGCGGCGACGTACCGATCCTCGTTCCGACCGGCGCGGTCGGCCAGGTGTCGGGGCTCAGGGCGTTCGGCGATCGGTTGATCGAGGTGAGTCCTGGCGACGAGGTACGGATCGGCGGTGTGCTCGTCCGCGCCGTTCCTGCCGAGCACGACGGGCGACGCTGGCCGCGGGGGCCGCATCGGGTGCGGGCGCTCGGCTACGTGATCGAGGGCGAGGGGCGCACCTACTTCGCCGGGGACACCGCGCTGTTCGCGTCGATGTCGGACTGGGTCCCCGAGTGCGATGTGGCGCTCATGCCCGTCGGCGGGTGGGGGCCGAGCCTCGGCCCGGGGCACCTCGACCCGGCGGCCGCGGTCCGTGCGGCCGCCGCGGTCGGAGCCCGCACCGCGATCCCTGTGCATTTCGGCACGCTCTGGCCGATGGGGTTCGATTCGGTGCGCCCAGACCGCTTCTACGGGCCCGGCGCCGAGTTCGTCCGCCTGATGGCGGAAGCGGGTCTCGCCGCCACGGAACTGCGTCCCGGTGAGTCGACCTGACAGGTCCCCAACCGCAACCCAAGAGTGACCGCATCGGCCGCTGTGCGGCGCAGGAACTGGGTAACGTCTGGCGTCGAGGAATCGATGAAAAGGGTGGCTAGGGCGTATTCCCCCGTGAGAAGATTGGAAGATTCTCTACCCGGAGTTCTGCTCGAGGCTGACGGACCTCGGCTGGCGCGCATCGACCGGAGTCTGTGCAGGTCAGCCCAGATTGCTAAGGCGGCGGCGGATGGACACGTCGAATGGTTCCCACGGGGCCGGCAACGGATTCTCGGCGGCACAGCGCGAGCTCGAGGTGTTGCGAACCGAGCTCGACGACGTGGATCGCCACCTGCTCGAGGATGTGCGCGCCCGGATCGAGGTGTGTACCCGGATCGCCCGACTCAAGAGGCGGAATTCCATCCCGATGATGCAGCCGCAGCGCATCGGGTTCGTCCAGGACCGCGCGCAGACCTACGCGGTCGAGCACGAGTTGTCCCCGGACTTCTTCCGTTCGCTCTACGAGCTGCTGATCCGTGAGACCTGCCGGGTCGAGGACCTGATCATCGACGCGGATGGATCCGAGCCCGAGCGTATGAGCGGGCCGTCTGGGCGTGGGGGCTGACGCCCATGATGCCGACGCGGACACTCCTCATCGACAACTACGACTCGTTCACCTACAACCTCTACAGTCTGCTGGCCGAGGTGAACGGCGTACCACCGACCGTGGTGTCGAACGACGTCGACTGGGCGTCGGTGAACCTGGCCGACCACGACAACATCGTCATCTCGCCGGGGCCGGGAAGACCGGACCGGGACCGGGATTTCGGCATCAGCGCCGCGGCGATCACCGAGAGTGATCTGCCCGTTCTCGGCGTGTGCCTGGGGCACCAGGGGCTGTGTCACCTGTTCGGCAGCCCGGTCGTGTCCGCGCCGACGCCCATGCACGGGCGGGTCTCCGAGGTCCATCACACGGGGGACGGACTGTTCGCGGGTATGCCCTCCCCCTTCCGCGCGGTCAGGTACCACTCACTGATCGTCGAGGATCTAGACGATCAGCTCGAGGCGCTCGCCCATACCAGCGACGGCCTCTTGATGGCGGTGCGCCACCGGGAGCGTCCGCTCTGGGGCGTCCAGTTCCACCCGGAGTCCATCTGCACCGATCACGGCCGCGCGTTGCTGACCAATTTCCGGGACCTGACCCCGCGGGCGCGCTCCCGCCGTGCGACGGCGCGCCCGATTCCGCTGCCGCTCGCCGAACCCCGCTACCGCGTCGACAGCGTGCGCATCGACCGGGCCCTCGATCCCAAAGAGGTCTACGAGGCACTGTTCGCCCACGGCCCGAACAGCTTCTGGCTCGACGGCAGCGCGGCACTCGAGCCGGACTCGCGGTTCTCCGTCATGGGCGACTGCTCCGGTCCCCTTGCCGAGTACGTCACCTACAGCGTCACCGAGACCACGGTGCGGGTGCACCGGCAGGGAAAGCTCGCACGGGAGGTCCACACCACCTTCTTCGACTACATGGACAAGCAGTTGCGCGCTCGCGCGGTGGCCCCCCGCCCCGACCTCCCGTTCGGGTTCTGCCTCGGCTATGTCGGGTACCTCGGCTACGAACTGAAGGCCGATACCTGCGGGCAGCTCGTCCACACCTCGCCGAACCCGGATGCCGCCGTCGTCTTCACGGACAGGGCGCTGGTGCTCGACCACGAGGCCAACTGCTGCTACCTGCTCTCGCTCGACGACGGTTCCGGTGACCCGGCGGGCACCCGCTGGATGACCGAGACGGCCACCACGCTCTCGGAGTTCGACGTGGTCCCCCACGCGCCGCTGTCGCCACCCCCGCTGGTCCACCTCGATGCCGACGCCGAGCCACGGTTCCGGCACGACCGGGACGCCTATCTCGCGCTGATCGAGCAGTGCCTCAGCGAGATCCGGTCCGGCGAGTCGTACGAGGTCTGCCTGACCAACACCGGGACCGTCGACGGGTCGATCGACCCGTTGGACCGCTATGCGTGCCTGCGCGAGATCAGCCCCACCCCGTACAACGCGCTCCTGCAGTTCTCGGGGATCTCGGTCCTGAGCGCTTCACCCGAGCGGTTTCTCCGGATCGGCGCGGACCGGGTGATCGAATCCAAGCCGATCAAGGGCACCCGGCGGCGATCGTCCACGCCGGGCACGGACGAGGCCCTGCGCCGCGACCTGGGTGAGGCCGAGAAGGATCGCGCCGAGAACCTGATGATCGTCGACCTGGTCCGCAACGACCTGTCCCGTGTCTGCGTTCCTGGTTCGGTGCACGTCCCGAAGCTGTTCGACGTCGAGACCTATGCGCCCGTGCACCAACTGGTCTCGACCATCCGCGGCACCCTGCGGCCGGGTGTCTCGGTGGTGGACTGCATCCGGGCGACCTTCCCCGGCGGATCGATGACCGGGGCGCCGAAGGTGCGCACCCTCGAGATTCTCGACAAGCTCGAGGACGGCCCGCGCGGGGTCTACTCGGGTGCGATCGGGTACTTCTCGCTCACCGGCACCGCAGACTTCTCCATCGTGATCCGGACCCTGGTCGCCACCGCCGACGAGGTGACGTTCGGCGCGGGCGGCGCGATCATGGCGATGTCCGATCCGGACGAGGAGTACGAGGAGACGATGGTCAAGGCCGTCACCATGAAACGCTGCCTGTCGATGAACACCGACCATCAGGACCAGGCCGGACCGTGATCGGCACGGGATCTGCGCGGGTGCCGTCGCAGTTCCGCACCGCCGTCGTCGTCGGCGGTGCGGGATCGGTCGGCGCGATGCTGGTGGCGTTGCTGCGCGGCGACGGGGTCCGGGTACTGGTGGTCGACCCCCGCTGCGCGGAGCGCACGGACACCATCACCGACGCGGATGCCGTGGCCGCGGATCTGACGGCCCCGACCGGGGAGCTCGTCACCGCGCTGCGGTCCGCCGATCTGGTGGTGCTGGCCGTGCCGGAGTCGGTCGCGCTGGCCACCGCCCCGGCTCTCCACGGGCTCCTCTCCCCCGGCGCGCTGCTCGTCGACACGCTGTCGGTCAAGACGCGGTTCGCGCGCGCGCTCACGGACTCCGCGCCGGGTACCGCGGCCGTCGGGGTCAACCCGATGTTCGCGCCCGATCTGGGCATGGCGGGCCGGCCGGTGGCCGCGGTCACCTATCGCGGGGGTCGTCAGGTCGACGGGTTCCTCGCGGCCCTGTCGGGGTGGGGGGCCGAGATCGTCCGGCTCGCACCGGATCAGCACGACCGGATCGTGGCCGCGACGCAGGCGCTCACGCACGCCGCGGTGTTGGCCTTCGGTCTGGCGCTGGCCGAGCTCGACGTGACGAGCGAGGAACTGTCCGCGACCGCGACCCCGCCGCACACGGTGGCGCTGGCGTTGCTGGCCAGGATCGGGCTCGGGAACCCGGCGGTGTACCGCGATGTCCAGGCCGGGAATCCGTTGGCGGGCAGGGCTCGCGACGCGCTTGCGGCGGCGGTGACCCGGTTGTCGGCGGTGGTCGAGCATGGCACCGAGGCCGAGTTCGACGCGCTCGTGGCGGAGTCGCGTCGACCCCTCGGTGACCGCACCCGCCACTACGGCGACCTGTGCGCGGAGATATTCCACGGCCTGGCATCCGAGGATGTGTCGGTGCGAGCGGAGGTGATCGAGTCGTGACCGGTCCGTTCGAACTGCACGGCGGGACATTCGGGTTCGAGGGCCTGCTGTCGCCGCCCGCCCTGCCCGAGGGCGACGAGTCGAATCCGGTCGAGAGCGCGGTGATCCGCGGCCTGGTCAGGAGCTGGCCGCGCCGGGCCACGGTGCGGAGGACCGAACCCGAGCTCGACGACTTCTTCGATCCGGCCAAGGCCGACTTCCCCGAGGCACTGCTCCCCTTCCGCGAGCACGACCTCTACCGCTGCCTGGACGAGACGAAGAAGGACCGGCTGCGCGCCTGGGGGTGGATCGCCTACAACAAGAACGTGATGGACATCGAGCAGTTCGTGGTGAACCCGGGTTTCCAGTTGCTCTCCCGCGACGCGTTCGGTACCGGGCTCGGCGACCGCCACCGCGCGGCGGCGCTGCAGTCGATGGTCGACGAGGAATACCACACCCTGATGCACCTCAACGCCAGTGCCGCGACGCGCCGCCACCGCGGGTGGCCGCTGCGTGAGGACGCGCTGCCCGCGGCCCAGACGGTCCGCCGCCACCACGCGGCCGTGGCCCGGCACACCGATCCGCGGGCCGCGGCGCTCACGACCCTCGCGTACACCACGGTCGCCGAAACATCGATCAGCGCCTACCTGGGTCTGATGACCGAGGACGAGGAGGTGCAGCCGTTGAACCGGGCGACCGTGGCGCTGCACCGTCGTGACGAGCAGTGTCACTCCTCCATCACCGGCGATCTGGTGACGCTGGTGTACGACACGCTCGACGCGGACGACCGGCGAACCCTGCTCGAGGGTCTGCGTGAGGGAGTGGACGCGTTCACCGCGAGCGACCTCACCACCTGGCGGGCCATCCTCGACCAGGAACGGGTCACCGGCGCGGGCACGATCATCGCGGACGTCACGGCGGACAGCGACAGGAAGCCGATGGTGCAGGACTGCAGCGCGATACGGCGGCTGTGCGAGCACCTGGGCGTCGCGGAGGACATTCGCGACGAATGGTGACGTGGCCCTATCCCGTTTCTGCCTTCTCGACAGCCTCGCGAGTGAGATCACTCAGTTTTGTGGTGTTCTCGGCGGTGGCCGGGTAGCCGGCCGAGGTCACTCCGATGACGTATTCGCCTGCGAGCGCGCCGTATCCGATGTGCGTGTCATCTCCCTGACTCACAATGCCGGCGAATGCTCTGTCGCCGACATCGGCCGGTGCCTGCAGCGCTATGAATCCCTGGACGGCTTCACTTCTGCCGATCGCTTGCGTGAATGCGGCCGCGGCTGAGCCGGAGCTGGGATATCGATCAACTGAGATGGTCACCTTTCTGCCCTCGTCCCCTTCGAAGATCGTCATCCGCGTCGCCGAGGGGATGCCGGCAGCACTGGTGTTCGCTCCCGGCGGGTCCTGTCGGGTCATCTCCGGGAAGTAATTCTGTACGACGTCCAACGCGACCAGAACTTCCTGAGGCAACAGGTTCGGCCCGGATGTCGTGACGTCGTACTGCGATTCGGCACCGGACTGCGTGGGCTGTTCCCGTCCACACCCACCCGCCAGCAGGACTCCTGCCAGGATGAGCGAGAACATGGCGAGTGATGCGCCAGTGCAGGCACCTCGGGCGCGGTTTCGCTCCGCTGGTTGCACCACGCTTGATCCTCCCTCGTGGGACGGCCCACGGAACGGACAGCAGTCGACGATCCGGCGACCGTGACCGATCAGTGCGAGGAGAGGTACGCCTCGAGCGCCGGGCCGACCACGGCCAACGAGTCGGCCTCGATCATCTGGTTGTGACCACAGTCCACCCGGACCTCACGGATTCCGCCGGTGATCGCCGGACGCCACTCCTCCGGCGAATGCTCGCCGTTGCCGGAAGCGCCTGCCGCGCTGAAGAAGAGCAGGTCTCCGTCGAAGACCGCGGGACGGAACCGGTGCATGATCTCCGCCGAGTTGGTGAAGCCGGCGCTGATCCGCTCGAGATGCGCGGCGGTGAGGCCGGTCTGCTGTCCGAGGGACTCGTCGAGCAGCTCGACCGCGCGTGCGTAGGTCAGCTCCTCCCCCTCCGGGGTGCGGAGGTCGAGCCCGAGGCCCTGCAACAGTTCCTCGACGGTCAGGACCTCCGGGATTCCGTCCGCGGTGACATAGCTGTCCATGATCGCCAGCGTCGCCACCTCGTCGCCGTCGCGCCGCAGTTCCACGGCCATCGCGTGCGCGATCACACCGCCGAGGGACCAGCCGAGCAGGTGATACGGGCCGTGGCCCTGGACGGCGCGCATCTCCTGTACGTACCGGTGCGCCAGGTGCTCGATCGACTCGAAGCGAGGCCCCCCGCTGATGAGCGGCAGCTGCAGGCCGAACGCGGGGCGGTCCTGGGCGAGGTGCTGAACCAGCCCGGCGTATCCCCAACTCAGGCCGATTCCGGGGTGCACGCAGAACAGGGCGGGCTTGGTGCCGCTGGGCCGCAGCGGGATCACCACCTGCAGAGCCTCATCGGCGGCCGACTGCGACGACTCCTCGTCGAGGCGGTGCGCCAGGCCGCCCGGGGTCGGATCGAGGAAGATCGACTGCAGCTGGATCCGGTCCCCGAACCGCTCGCGGAGCTCGGTGACGACCCGGGTGGCCACGATCGAGGTGCCCCCGAGGTCGAAGAAGCTGTCGTCGACGCCGACGCGTTCTACGCCGAGCACC
Source organism: Rhodococcus sp. NPDC055112 (assembly GCF_053607505.1). Taxonomy (NCBI): domain Bacteria; kingdom Bacillati; phylum Actinomycetota; class Actinomycetes; order Mycobacteriales; family Nocardiaceae; genus Rhodococcus; species Rhodococcus sp. NPDC055112. The sequence continues at coordinate 44,350 of NZ_JBSGTR010000026.1, read as the reverse complement.
TCGGCGTAGGCCTTGGTGATCGCCAGTTCGGTCGGTGTGACCGGCGCGCGGTACTCGTCGGCGCGAGCACCGAACTCGGGTGTGGGCAACGCCTTTCGATCGAGCTTGCCGACGGGCGTCATCGGGATCGTGTCGAGGACCACGACGGCGGCGGGCACCATGTGAGCGGGCAGGCGTCCCGAGGCGAAGGACCTGACCTGGGCAGGCACCAGTGTGCGGCCCTCCACCGGGTGCACGTAGGACGCCAGCAGGGTGTCCCCGGACGGTCCGGTCCGGCCGATGGTGGCCGAGAACGCGATGTCGGGGTGGTGCGTCAGCACGGTGTCGATCTCGCCGAGTTCGATGCGGAAGCCGTGCACCTTCACCTGGAAGTCGCTGCGGCCGATGTACTCGATGGTGTGATCTCCTGTGCGCGGGTCGCGCTGCCAGCGGACGATGTCCCCTGTCCGGTACATCCGCTGCCCCGGATCGCCGAACGGGCTCGCCACGAAGCGTTCGGAGGTCAGCCCGATCCGGTTGTGGTAGCCACGGGCCAGCCCGAGACCGAGGATGTACATCTCGCCCGGCACCCCGATCGGCACGGGCTGCAGGTGCGCATCGAGCACGACCTCGCCGAATCCGATGGCCGGATTGCCGATGTTGACCGGCACTCCACTCTCCATCGGGTCGCTGACGCTGGCCTGGATGGTGGTCTCGGTCGGCCCGTAGCCGTTGAACATCCGGCGTTCTCGCGCCCAGACGTCCACCAGGTCCGGCGGGCAGGCCTCCCCGGCGACCGCGAGAACCTTCAGCTCGGTCAGATCCCGGTCCTCCATCGAGGCCAGGGCGGTCGGGGTGATGAAGGCGTGGGTGACGTGCTCGCGCCGGAGCAGGTCCTCGAGGTCTGGTCCGCCGTACACGGTGGGCGGCACGATGACGACGCCCGCGGAGGTGCCGAAGGCCATCATCAGCTCGAACACGGAGGCGTCGAAGCTCGGGGACGCCAGGTGCGAGACCCGCGAATGCTCGGTGACGCCGAACCGGCTGTGTTCCTCCGCGGTGAGGTTCGCGATGCCCTGATGCGTGACGATGACGCCCTTGGGCAGGCCGGTCGATCCGGAGGTGTAGATCAGGTAGGCCGGGTGGGCGAGATGCAGGGGGACGGTCCGGTCCGCGTCGGTGACCGGGTCCGCCGACACGGCGGACATGGCCGCGAGGAAGTCGGGGGCGTCCATCACGAGCCACGGCATCGTGTCGGGAAGCTGGCCCCGCCGTGACGCGACGGTCAGCCCGACCACGGCACGGGAGTCGACGAGCATGTACTCGATCCGCTCCGGCGGATAGGTCGGATCGACGGGCACGAACGCGGCGCCTGCCTTCGCGACCGCCCAGATCGACACGATCTCCTCGATCGAGCGGGGCAGGCCAAGCGCGACGAAGGTCTCCGGGCCGACACCGGACTCTCGGAGCACGCGGGCCAACCGGTTCGAACGCTCGTCGAGTTCGCGATAGGTCAGGTGCTGGTCCTCGAAGGACAGCGCGAGCGAGTCGGGTGCGGCGGCCGCGGCGGCGGACAGGATCTCCGGCCACAGCTGCGGTGCGCCGCCCTCGGGTCCGAGCGCGGGCGCGATGTCGGACATCTCGGCCTCGCCGAGGATGCCGATGTTGCCGATCGCCCGATGCGGGTCGGAGGTCACCGAGTCGAGAAGCCGGACGAAGCGGTCCGCGAAGGCGCGCACGGTGTCGGGGTCGAAAAGGTCGGTGGCGTAGTCGATGCCGCCGCGCACCCCTGCCGGGGTGCCGTCCGCCGCGATGTTCTCGGCGAGGATCAGCTCCAGGTCCTCCTTCGCCACCCGGATGTCGAGGTCGACGCCGTCGACGTCGAGGCCGGGGAGCGCCAAATGCGGTTGTTCGGTGTTCTGGAACTCCAGCGCGACCTGGAAGAGGGGCTGGTAGGAGGTGGATCTGGCCGGGTTCAGCGCCTCGACGATCCGCTCGAACGGGAGGTCGGCATGTGCGAACGCCGCGAGATCTGTCTCGCGGGCCGACTCGAGCAGCTCGAGGAAGCCGGCATCGGGGTCTACGTGGGTGCGCAGGACGAGGGTGTTGACGAACATGCCGATCATCTCGTCGAGCTCGGCCTCACCCCTACCGGCGATCGGGGTACCGATGGCGACGTCGTCGGTGTCGCCGAGCCGGGCCAGCAGGACCGCGAGCGCCGCGTGCATCACCATGAAGACGGTCGAATTGTTCGCCCGCGCCAGATCGTTGATGCGGGCGTGCAGTCCGGCGTCGATCGCGAACTCGATGCGGTCGCCGCGGAAGGTCTGCTGCAGCGGACGTGGGCGGTCGGTCGGCAGCGCGATCACGTCCGGCAGGTCCGCGAGGTTCTCGTTCCAGTACTCGAGCTGCGCGGTGATCAACGAGTCCGGATCGTCCTCGGCGCCGAGCATGCGGTGCTGCCAGAGGGTGTAGTCGGCGTACTGCACCGGCAGCGGGTCCCAGCCCGGCGCCGAGCCGTTGACCCGGGAGTTGTAGGCGACCATGACGTCCCTGGCGAGCGGTCCCAGCGAGGAACCGTCGGCGCAGATGTGGTGCACCACGATGGTCAGGACGTGTTCGAGTTCGCCGAGCCGGAGCAACGCGGCCCGCACCGGAACCGCGGCGGTGACGTCGAAGCCTGCGCCCGCGAGTTCGATGATGCGCGAGTTCAGTTCGGTGTCGCTGACGGAGATCGTCGTGAGGGCGGGCATGACCTGGTCGGTGGGCACCACGAGCTGTGTGGGTTCGCCGTCGTGGACGGGGAACATCGTGCGCAGCGACTCGTGCCGGTCGAGCACGTCCCGGATCGCGGCACCGAGCGCCTCGGTGTCGAGGCGACCGGACAGCGTGACCGCCAGCGGGATGTTGTACGCGGGCGATGAGGTGTCGAACTGGTTCAGGAACCACATCCGCTTCTGGGCCAGCGACACGGGGATCACCGGCGGTCGCTCGATCGCGGTGAGCGGAGGCCGCGCATCGGTGCCGGTGCGCTCGGGCGAGAGCAGTGCGGCCAGTGCGGTGATGGTCGGCGACTCGAAGAGCGCACGGACGCCGATCTTCGCGCCGAGCGCGGTACCGAGCCGTGCCGTGACGCGGGTGGCGATCAGCGAGTTCCCGCCGAGGTCGAAGAAGCTGTCATCGACGCCGATCCGATCGACACCGAGAACCGCGGCGAACACCTCGGCGATGGTGCGTTCGAGCGGTGTGCTCGGTGCGCGGTATTCGGTGGCGGTGCCGAGGAACTCGGGCTCCGGCAGCGCCGACCGATCGAGCTTGCCGACATGGGTCAGCGGGATCTCGTCGATCAGGACGATGCTCGACGGCACCATGTGGGACGGCAGCCTGCCCGCCAGGTGATCGGTCAACGCCGGCACCCGCACCGGTACGTCCGCCATCGGTACCACGTAGCTGGCCAGCACGGTGTCGCCGGACGGACCAGGCACGCCGACGGTCACCGCGAAGCTCACCCCGGGGTACGCCATGATCTCGGAGTCGATCTCGCCGAGCTCGATCCGGAAGCCGCGCACCTTCAGCTGGAAATCGCTGCGCCCGATGTACTCGACCGTGCGTTCGCCGGACCCGGGTTCCAGCCGCCAGCGGACGATGTCCCCGGTGCGGTACATCCGATCTCCCGGTTGCCCGTACGGATTCGCCACGAACCGGTCCGCGGTCAGCGCACCCCTCCTGTGGTACCCGCGCGCCAGTCCGACACCCGCGATGTACAGCTCGCCGGGCACCCCGGCGGGAACCGGCCGCAGATACCCGTCGAGCACGACCTCGGACACGCCGCGGATCGGTCCGCCGAGCGTGATGGGCTCACCCACCGTCATCGGGTCGCTTATGTTGGCCATGATCGTTGTCTCGGTCGGGCCGTACGCATTCGTCAGTTTGCGACCCGGTGCCCACCGGGTGACCAGCTCCGGCGGGCAGGCCTCACCGCCGAAGGCCACGTGCTGGAACTCGACGAGGCCACCCGGGTCAACCGTCGCCAGCGCGGCGGTCGTCACGAACGCATGGGTGACACCCTCGACCTTGATCAGGTGCGCGAGTTCGGCTCCGCCGTAAACGGATTGCGGCGCGATCACCATCGTCGAGCCGAGCCCGAACGCCTGCAGGTACTCGAAGACGGCGCCGTCGAAGCTCGGCGTCGAGAAGTGCAGGGTCCGCGACATCGGCGTCGTGGCGAACCGTTCCCGCTGGTCGGTGGCGAAGTTCTCCAGGCCGACGTGCGTGATCACCACGCCCTTGGGTGTTCCGGTCGAACCCGAGGTGTAGACGACGTAGACGGCGTTGTTCATGCTGATCGGCGAGACCCGGTCCGCGTCGACCACCCGATGGGTGGACTGGGCCGCCAGTTCGGCGGTGCAGTCCGCCCCGTCGAGGAGCAGCCACGGCACGGAGTCGGGCAGCCGCTCGCGATCCGCGGTCATCGCGAGTCCCAGGGTGGCGCCGGAGTCGGTGAGCATGTGCTCGATGCGGTCCTGCGGATAGTTGGGGTCGACGGGCACGAACGCCGCACCGGTCTTGGCCACCGCCCACACCGCGAGCACCGATTCGATGGATCGCGGGATGCCGAGAGCAACATAGGTTTCCGGGCCCGCTCCCCTCGCGATCAGCAGGCGCGCCAACTGCGTCGAACGCAGATCGAGCTCGAGATAGCTGACGTTGCGTCCCTCGTGGATCAGTGCGGTGGCCTCCGGGCTCGCGGCCGCCGCGTCCTCGAACAGCTCCGGGAGCGTCCGGGCCGAGACGCCTGGCCTCCCGTGTACCGGGACAAGGGCGGCGCGCTCGTCGGCGGAGAGCAGGTCCATCCGGGCGAGCTGCAGGTCGGGGTGGTCGGCCATCGCGACGAGTACCCGGCGCACCCGGGCCGCGATGGACTCCACCGCGGCCACGTCGAAGGCCGTGGCGAGGTATTCGAGCTTCAGGTGCAGGTTCGCCTCGCCGGAGGCGACGATGGCCAGCGGGTAATGGGCCGAATCCCTCCCGTCGAAGCCCGCGATGCGCATGCCCGCGATATCGGTCTGCTCGGTCAGCCCTGCGCGATCGATCGGATAGGACTCGAACACGGTGAGGGTGTCGAAGGCGGCGGCGGGTGCGGCGACCTTCTGGATGTCCGCCAGTCCGAGGTAGTGGTGGTCGAGCAGCGCGACCTGTTCGTGCTGGACCCGGTCGAGCAGCCCGCCGAGGGTCTCGTACGGATCGAGGATGACCCGGACCGGCAGCGTGTTGATGAACAGACCGACCATCGATTCGATGCCGGGGATCTCCGGCGGCCTGCCCGAGACCGTGCTGCCGAACACGACGTCGTCGCGGCCGGTCAGCGCGCCCAGCACGATTCCCCAGGCGGCCTGGAGCATCGTGTTGAGGGTGAGGCCGCGCTCGCTCGCCGCCGCCCGCAGCATGCTGGTCTCCGCTTCGGACAGCGTCAGCCCGATCTCCCGGCTGCCCGAATGCGGGCGGCCGTCGTTCACGGGCGCCAGCACCGTCGGTTCCTCGACGTCCGAGAGCGCCTGCCGCCACGCCTCGTTCGACCGATCGACGTCGCGCCGGGACATCCATGCCAGGTACTCGCGGTAGGGGTGCACGGGCGGCAGTGCCGAGGCGTCCCCGTCGGTCGCGTACAGCGTCAGCAGGTCCCGGATGACGATCGGCGTCGACCAGCCGTCGATCAGGATGTGGTGGTTCGTCAGCGTCAACCGGTACTCGTCGTCGTCGAACTTCACGAGCAGCAGGCGCAGGAGCGGCGCGGACGACATGTCGAACCTCGTCGCCCGGTCGGCCGCCACGACCTCGGCATGGGCGTCCTCGCGGTCCTCGGACGCCGTCTCGGCGAGATCGACTTCGCGCCATGGCAGCTCGACGTGATCTTCGATGACCTGGACGGCGACACCGCCCTGCTCGGCGACGAATGCCGCCCGCAGGTTCGGGTGCCGGTCGAGCAGCGCCTGACCGGCCCTGCGGATGCGGTCCCGGTCGACCGTGCCCCGCAGGATCATGGTGAGTTGAACGAGATACGGATCGACCGACACGTCCGACATCTGTGCGTGGAAGAGCAGGCCGGACTGCAACGGGGACAGCGACCAGACGTCGGCGAGGCCGGGGAACCTGCCCTCGAGTCGCTCGATGGCGTCTTGCTCGAGGTCCACCAGGGCGAGGTCCGACGGCGTGAGCCCGCCCGCGGTTGGCGCCGCGGCGTGCCGGGCCAGCGCGGTCAGGGCCTCGGCCCACAGGTCCGCCAACTCGCGGACCTCGAGGGCTCGCAGGACCCGCGTCGGGAACGACCAGGTCGCGCGCAGCCGCGGCCCATCCGGGGAACCGAGGGTCAGCGCGTTGATGTCCAGTACCGACGCCACCGGCATCTGCTTGCTCGGGGCGTCGTCGAGGTCGGTGTCGGTGACCGGGGTCCAACCGGTGCCGGGGTCCAGCGTGCCCGCTCCGTCCGTCATCCGGCCGAGGTAGTTGAAGCTGATCTGCGGCGCGGGCAGTTCGCGCAATTCGTTCTCGTGATCGCTCAGGTACCGGAGCATCCCGAAGCCGATGCCGTGATCGGGAATCGAGAGCAACCGCTCCTTCACTACCTTGACCGCGGTGCCCGCATCCGGCCCGCCTGCGAAGGCGTCGTCGAGATCGATGTCGGACAGGTCGAGCCGGACCGGGAAGATCGTGGTGAACCAGCCCACCGTCCGCGACAGATCGGCGCCCGCGATCACGTGGTCCTCGCGGCCGTGGCCCTCCAGATTGACCACCGTCGCCGATACCTCTTCGCCGCGGGCGGAGCGCCACCGGGACACGGCCATCGCCAGCGCGGTGAGCAGACCGTCGTTGACGCTGCCATGGAACACCTCGGGAAGCCGCGTCAGCAGCGACTCCGTGACCTCGCTCGGGAGCTCGACGGTGATCTTCTGCACGGTCTCGTTGGTGTCGACCACCGGATCCAGTGCACGCGAACCGATCACCGGATCCGGACCGGTCAGCATCCGCCGCCACAGGTCCATCTCCCCGGACCTGGTCGCGCTCGCCTCGGCCAGCGCGTGCGTCCAGCGGCGCATCGAGGTCCCCACCGGCGCCAGGACGGGATCCTGACCGGCGCGGATCTGTGCCCACGCCGACGCCATGTCCGGGACCAGCACCCGCCACGACACCCCGTCGATCACCGCGTGATGCACGACCATCAGCAGTCGGCCCGAGGCATCGGGTTCGCCGCTGTCCGATGGGTCGAACCAGACCACCTGCAGCATCGTTCCTGCGTGCGGGTCGAGTCGGTCTGCCGCGGCGTCGAGTTCGGCCGCCGCGATCGCGGAGAACTCGGGGCCTTCCACTCCTGCGACCGCGACCCTGCGCAGTACCGATGCGGCGGGCACCGACCCCGGTTCGGCGACCGTCATCGCCTGTTCGCGGTCGGAGTCGCGCTGGATCACCCTGGACCGCAACATGTCGTGGTGGTCGAGAACCGCCTGGAGCGTGCGGTCGACGGTGTCCGCGTCCGCTCCTGGCGGCAGCGTCAGCAGCGCGGTCTGGGTGTAACGGCGGATGTCCCCTGCGGCTCCGGCCCGGTCGGTCAGCCAGTGCATGATGGGGGTCAACGGCAGGTCGCCGACTCCCCCGCCCGCGAGCTCGTCGAGCACGATCGCGTCCCCCGCCTCGGCCGAGTCGGCCACGACGGCGAGCGCGGCGACGGTCTTGTGTTCGAAGACCTCCCGCGGCGAGATCGCGACACCGGCCGCCTTGGCCCGGGACACGAGCTGGATGGACATGATGCTGTCACCGCCGAGCGCGAAGAACGAATCCTCCACGCCCACCGACTCCAGACCGAGCACCTCGGCGTACAGGGACGCCAAGACGGTCTCGGTCTCGGTGCTCGGCGCGCGGCCGGCATGGACCCGGGTCGCGAAATCCGGCTCCGGCAGTGCCTTTCGGTCCAGTTTGCCGTTCGCGGTCAGCGGAAGCTCGTCGATGACCAGCACCGCCGCGGGCACCATGTGGGAGGCGAGTTGGGTGCCCGCGAACTCGAGCACCTCGTTCTCGTCCGGGCGCTCCCCCGGCTCCGGGACCACGTAGGCGATCAACCGATTGCCCCGCGGGTCCTCGCGCACCAGGGACACGGCCTGCGCGACGCCGGGGACCCTCAGCAGGACAGCCTCGATCTCGCCGAGCTCGATCCGGAACCCACGGACCTTCACCTGGAAGTCACTGCGGCCCAGGTACTCCAGTTGGCCATCCCGATTCCAGCGGGCCACGTCACCGGTTCGGTACATCCGGGCACCGGGGGCACCCGTTGGGTCGGCGACGAACCGCGTGGACGTCAGCGCCGCCCGGCCGAGGTAGCCACGCGAGACCTGATCTCCCGCGACGTACATCTCCCCCGTCACCCCTGGCGGCACCGGGTGCAGTCGCCCGTCGAGCACCGACACCCGCAGACCGGGGATCGCCCGGCCGATGACGCTCGCAGAAGCCTCGGCGGCGTAGGCGCGGTCGAGCGGGAGATGGCTGACGTGCACCGTGGTCTCGGTGATGCCGTACATGTTCACCAGTGCGGGGGCGGTATCGCCGTGCCTGCTGTACCAGCGGCCGAGCTGACCGAGGTCGAGCGCCTCGCCGCCGAAGATCACGTACCGCAACGCCAGATCGGGCGTGTCCCCCGTAGCCAGCCGGTCCGCCTCGGCCAGCTGGTAGAACGCGGTCGGCGTCTGATTGAGCACCGTCACCCGCTCGCGCCGCAACAGCTCGAGGAACATCTCCGGCGAGCGGGCGGTGTAGTAGTCGACGACCACCAGCGTGCCGCCGTAGAGGAGCGGGCCCCACAGCTCCCACACCGAGAAGTCGAAGGCGTAGGAGTGGAACATCGTCCACACGTCGGACTCGTCGAACCCGAACTTCTCTTCGGTGTTCGCGAAGAGGGTGAGCACGTTGCGGTGCGAGACCACTACGCCCTTCGGTCGACCGGTCGACCCGGAGGTGTAGATCACGTAGGCGGTGTCCGCCGGATCGAGCGGGGCGCGCCGGTCGGTGTCGGTCACGGGCGCGCCGGATTCCGCGGCGAGCCGGGTGACCAGCTCATCCGAATCCAGTACCAGGACGGGCACATCGGTGCCGGGCAGGCCGTCGAGGTCGGAGCCGGTTGCGATCACACAGATCGGGTCCGCGTCCTCGAGCATGAAGGTCAGCCGGTCGGCCGGGTAGGTGACGTCGATGGGTAGGTAGCCTGCGCCGGACTTGACGACGGCCAACAGCGCCACGATCAGGTCATTGGTTCGCGGCAGCGCGACCGCGACGAGGGTTTCGGGTCCGGCGCCCCGGTCGATCAGGACCCGGGCCAGCCGGTTGGCCCTGTCGTCGAGTTCGGCGTAGGTCATGGTTTCGCCATCGCAGGACACGGCGACCGCTCCCGGCCGCCGGGCGACGGTGCTCGTGAACCGATCCACCAGGGTGCCCACCGGTGCAGGCACGCCTGCGACATTCCAGAGCGAGGTCATGGCGTCACGCTCGGCAGGGGCGGTGATCTCGATGTCCCCGACCGCACGGTCGGGATCCGTTGCCACCGTGTCGAGGAGGGCGCACAGTCGCCCCGCGAAGCCGTGCACGGTGGCCGGCTCGAACAGATCATCGGCATAGGTGAACACCGCCGAGATCCCGGCGGGACTCCCGTCCTCGCCGTACCGCTCGGCCAGTGTCAGCTGCAGGTCGAACTTGGCGACGGCCAGGTCGGGATCGAGCCCGTCCGCGGTCAGTCCTGGCAGCTCCAGGTGCGGCGGCTCGTTGTTCTGGAACTCGAGCAGGACCTGGAACAACGGTGAGTGCGCGGTGGACCGTTCGGGGGCGAGCGCCTCGACGAGTCGCTCGAACGGAAGATCCGCATGCGCGAACGCGTCGACGTCGATCTCGCGAATGCTGTCGAGGAGTTCCCCGAAGGAGGCCCGCGGATCCACCTCGCTTCGTAGCACGAGGGTGTTGACGAACATGCCGACGAGATCGTCGAGCGCCGCCTCGCCGCGTCCCGCGATCGGGGTGCCGACTGAGATGTCGGTGGTCCCCGAGAGCTTCGCGAGCAGCAGCGACAGCGCGGCGTGGCCTGCCATGAACATCGTCGAGTTGTGTTGCCGTGCCAGGTCGACGAGGGCGCGGTGCACCTCCGGCGGCACGGTGAACTCGAATCGTTCGCCGTGGAAGCTCTGGTAGACGGGCCGCGGTCGATCGGTCGGCAGCGCGATCACCTCGGGCAACCCCGAGAGGACCTGCGTCCAGTGGTCGAGTTGGCGCGCGAGCAGGGAGTCGGGGTCGTCCTCGGAGCCGAGGACGCGGTGCTGCCAGAGCGCGTAATCGGCGTACTGGACCGGCAGCGGGGACCACGGCGCCCTGACGCCGGACACCCGCGCGGTGTAGGCGGCCATCACGTCCCTGGCCAGCGGGGACATCGAGAAACCGTCCGCGCTGATGTGGTGCACGACGAGCACGAGCACGTGCTCGTCGGGGCCGATGCGCAGCAGTGCCGGGCGGACGGGAACCGCATCGGTGACGTCGAACCCGCCGGAGATCAGGTCGGAGATGCGCTGAGGCAGTTCGGACTCGGTGGTGTCGAGGGCGGTGAGGTCCGGTACCGCGTTCGCGGCGGGCACGATCACCTGGGTGGGCTGACCGTCGACCATGGGGAACAGGGTGCGCAGCGATTCGTGCCGGTCGACGACGTCGGCGACGGCGTCGCGCAGGGCCTCGGTGTCGAGGTGCCCGGTCAGGCGTACGGCGAGCGGGATGTTGTACGCGGCGGACTCGGTGTCGAACTGGTTGAGGAACCACATCCGTTGCTGCGCCAACGACAGCGGGAGTCGCTCGGGCCGGTCGCCCGCCTCGAGCGGTGGGCGCCGGTGCTCACCGTCGGACAGGGCGACCCGCTGCGCGAGGGTGCCGACGGTGGGCGCCTCGAACAGGGCGCGGACGCTGAGATCGATCTCGAGTGCGGACGACAGCCGCGCGGTGACGCGGGTCGCGCTCAGCGAGTTGCCGCCGAGGTCGAAGAAGCTGTCGTCGAGGCCGACGCGGTCGAGGCCGAGGACCGAGGCGAAGACATCGGCGACGGTGCGTTCGAGCCCCGTGGTCGGCGCCCGGAATTCGGTGGTGGCGACGAACTCCGGCGCGGGCAACGCGGCGCGGTCCAGCTTGCCGACGGGGGTCAGCGGGATGTCGTCGAGGATCATCACGGCAGAGGGCACCATGTGCGCGGGCAGCCGGGTCGAAAGGAACTCGCGGACCTCGGCCGGCTCGATCCGGTGTCCGGCGGCGGGCAGCACATACGACGCCAGGACCGCGTTGCTCGCCGATCCGTGCCCGATCGTCACGGAGAAGTCGATGCCGTCGTGCTCGCCGAGGGCGCTGTCGATGTCGCCGAGTTCGATGCGGAACCCGCGGACCTTGACCTGGAAGTCGCTGCGCCCGATGTACTCGATCACGAGACGGCCGGACTCCGGGGAGCGCACCCACCGCACGACGTCGCCGGTCCGGTACATCCGGTCGCCGGGGCCGCCGAACGGATTCGCCACGAATCGACCTGCGGTGAGGCCGGTTCGACGGTGGTAGCCGAGCGCGACGTTGTGCCCCGCGATGTACAGCTCGCCGGGCACCCCGATCGGCACGGGACGCAGGAAGCCGTCCAGCAGGATCTCCTGGATCCCGCGCAGCGGTCCGCCGATGGTGACCGGCTCGTCCACCGACACCGGATCGCTGAAGTTCGTCACGATCGTGCCCTCGGTCGGGCCGTACGCGTTCCACAGCCGCCGCCCGGGGGCCCAGCGCGGCACCAGCTCCGGCGGGGCGGCCTCGCCGCCGAACAGCACGTCCTGGAAGTCGTCGAGGCCGGTGGGGTCCATCCCCGACAGCGCCGAGCTGATGATGAATCCGTGGGTGACCCGTTCCTGCTTGAGCAGCCGAGCCAGTTCGAGCCCGCCGTACACCGTGGGCGGGACGATCACCAGCGTGGCTCCCGCGCCGGCGGCGAGGAGGTACTCGAAGATCGACGCATCGAAGCTGGGACTGGCGAAGTGCAGGGTCCGCGATGCCGAGGTCGGGGCGAACAGGTCGTGCTGCACGGCGACGAGCTTCTCGAACGACCTGTGCGAAACCACCACGCCCTTTGGCAGGCCCGTCGAGCCGGACGTGTAGATCACGTATGCGATGTCGTCGACCCGCAGCGGGCGCGGGCGGTCCGCATCGGTGACCGCGGCCGTCGACCTGCCGTCGAACTCGGCCGAGGCCTCCTGCTCGTCGATCACCGACCACGATGCCGTGCCCGGCAGCCGGTCGCGGTATTCGCCGATGGTCACCCCGAAGGTCGCCCCGGAGTCCGAGAGCATGTGCTCGATCCGGTCCTGCGGGTAGTTCGGGTCCACCGGGACGAAGGTCGCTCCCGTCTTGGCGATCGCCCAGACGGACATGACCGATTCGATGGAACGCCTGATCGCGAGCGCGACGACCGAACCGGGCCCGACGCCCCGGTCGAGCAGACTCCTGGCGATCTGATTCGAGCGCTCGTCGAGTTCGCGATAGGACATCTCCCGGCCTGCCATCGACAGCGCCACCGCGGCGGGGTCGATGTTCGCGCCGTTCGTGAACAGTTCGGGCAGCGTCAGCGCGCTCTCGATCGCGCCGCCGTCGACCGGGAGCAGTTCGGTCTCCTCCTCGGGTGAGAGCAGCCGCAGCCGGGACAGCGGCAGGTCAGGGGTCTCGGCGAAGGCGTCCAGCACCCGCGCGGTGCGCGCGGCGATGGTCTCCGCGTCCGCGCGCTCGAACAGATCCGGGAAGTACTCGACCTTGAGTCGCAACTGGTCCTCCGCGGAGGCGACCATCGCCAGCGGATAGTGGGCCGCGTCGTTGATCTCGGGGATCCCGAGCACACGCAGCCCGGCGATGTCGACATCTGCGGTCAGTGCCGCCCGGTCGAACGGGTACGACTCGAAGACGGTCAGGGTGTCGAAGGTGGCCGCGGGCCCAGCCGCGTCCTGGATGTCGCTGAGTCCGAGGTAGTGGTGATCGAGCAGGGCTGTCTGCTCGTCCTGGATTCGACTCAGCAGCTCGCCGAGGCTCTCGAACGGGTCGAGGGTGACCCGGACGGGCAGCGTGTTGATGAACAGTCCGATCATCGACTCGATGCCGGGGATCTGCGGGGGGCGCCCGGACACGGTGCTGCCGAAGACCACGTCGTCGCGGCCCGTCAGCTCGGCGACGATGATCCCCCAGGCGGCCCGGACGAGCGTGTTCAGGGTGAGTCCGCGCTCGCGTGCCACGGCCCGAAGTCGTTGCGTCCGTTCGACCCCCATCTCGACGAGAACCGAGAGAGCGGTGTCCCACTGCAGCCTTGCCCGGTCCAGCGGCGCGACCAGCGTGGGTTCGTCGACTCCGGCGAGAGCCTGCATCCACACGTCCATCGACTTCTCGGAATCGCGCTGGGACAACCACTTCAGGTAGTCCCGATAGGCGTTGGCCCGAGGCAGTGTCGTCGCGTCGCCGTCGGTCGCGTACAGGGCGAGCAGCTCCCGCAGGAGCAGCGGCGCGGACCAGCCGTCGAGCAGGATGTGGTGGTTCGTCATCACCAGCCGGTGGGTGTCGGGGCCGGTCCGGATGAGCAGGAATCGCAGCAGTGGCGGCGATTTCATGTCGAATCCGTGGTGCCGGTCCTCGTCCATGACGCGTGCGACCTCGGCCTCACGATCCCGGTCGTCGAGCCCCCTCACGTCCAGTTCGGTCCACGGCACCTGCACGTGCGCGTGCTGCACCTGCACGGTGGCGCCGTCGATGTCGGCGATGAAGGACGTGCGCAGGTTCGGGTGCCGGTCGAGGAGGGCCTGGCCCGCCCGCCGGATCCGGTCGGGCTCGGCGCCCCGGACGTCGAGCGCGAGTTGCACCGTGTACTGGTCCACCGACTTGTCGGCCAGGAGCGCGTGGAAGAGCAGTCCGGTCTGCAGCGGGGACAGCGACCAGATGTCGGCGAGGTCGGGGTACCGGTCCTCGAGTCGTTCGATGGTGCCCTGCTCGAGGTCGACCAGGTCGAGGTCCGACGGGGTGAGCCCGCCCGCGGTGGGGGTGGCGGCGTGCCGCGCCAGCGCGGTCAGCGCCTCGGCCCACAGTCCGGCGAGTTCGCTCGCCTCCGCGGCGGTGAGGACCTCGTCGGGGAAGGCCCAGGTGGACCGCAGAAGCGGGCCGTCGGCGGTCTCGGTGGTGACCGCGTTGATGTCCAGCACCGATGCCGGTGGCATGTCGACGGTGCCGACGAGATCCAGATCGGTGTCCGCGACCGGGCTCCACCCGATGCCCGGCCCGTCGTCGGTGCCGCCCGCGGTCAGGCGGCCGAGGTAGTTGAAGCTGATCTGCGGCGACGGCAGCTCCCCCAGTTCTCCTGTGTGTTCGCTCAGGTAGCGGAGCATGCCGAAACCGATGCCGTGGTCGGGGACCCCGAGCAGTTGTTCCTTGACTGCCTTCACCGCCGCACCGGCATCGCGGCCGCCCGCGAAGGCGTCGTCGAGATCGATGTCGGACAGGTCGAGCCGCATGGGGTAGACCGTGGTGAACCAGCCCACCGTCCGCGACAGGTCGGCGCCGGGGATCACCTGATCCTCGCGGCCGTGGCCTTCGAGATTCACCACCGTCGCGCTCGCGTGTACTCCGCGGTCGCGACGCCACCGGGACACGGCCATCGCCAGCGCGGTGAGCAGGCCGTCGTTGACGCTGCCGTGGAACGCCTCCGGGATCCTCGTGAGTACCGCGTCGGTGACCTCGGTCGACAGTTCGACGGTGATCTTCTGCACGGTCTCGCTCGTGTCGACCACGGGATCCAGTGCGCGCGAACCGATCACCGGGTCGGTCCCGGAGAGCATCTCGCGCCACCGGACCAGCTCTCCGGTCCTGTTCTCGCTCTCCTGCACGAGGGCGTGCGCCCAGCGGCGCATCGAGGTTCCCACCGGGTCCAGCTCCGGATCCTGACCGGCGCGGATCTGCGCCCATGCCGACGCCAGGTCCGGCACCAGCACGCGCCACGACACCCCGTCGATCACGGCGTGGTGGACCACCATCAGGATTCGGCCGATGCCCGCGCCGGAATCGAGCCATACGACCTGCATCATGACGCCCGCGGCCGGGTCGAGCCGGTGCTCGGCCGCCTCGAACTGTGCGATCACCTCGGCGTCGAAGTCGGGGTCCTCGGGCGGTGCGGACACCTCGATCCGGCGGATGAGGTCGGCCGCGTCGACGCTCCCCGGCGCGGTCACCACCATTCTCGCGTCCGCACGCGTGCCCGAATCGGTGGCCGGGGTCGTCTGCAACCGGGCCCGCAGCATGTCGTGCCGATCGAGCACGGTCTGGATCGCGTGGCCGAGTTCCCCCGTGTCGGTGAGGTCCTCGGGCGCGATGAGGAGGGCGGACTGGGTGAGCCGGTCGAAGTTGCCGCCGCGTTCGAGCAGCCAGGACACGATCGGGGTCAGGGGCATCTCGCCGACGCCGCCGCCTGCCAGTTCCTCGAGGGTGACGACCTCCGAGGTCTCGCCGAGCCCGGCGACCAGGGCCAGCTTCGAGACGGTCTTGGCTTCGAACACGTCTCGCGGGGTCAGCACCACGCCTGCCGCCTTGGCGCGCGACACGAGCTGGATCGACATGATGCTGTCGCCGCCGAGCGCGAAGAACGAGTCGTCCACGCCCACCGCGTCCAGGCCGAGCACATCGGCGAACAACGTCGCCAGGACGGCCTCGAGTTCGGAGTCCGGCGCCCGGCCGGGCGTGGCGAGGGCACCGAAGTCGGGCTTGGGCAACGCCTTCCGATCGAGCTTGCCCACCGGGGTCAGTGGCAGGACGTCCAGCACGACCAGCGCGGCGGGCACCATGTAGGGAGCCAGGATGCCGCTGACGAACGAGAGGATCGACGCCTCGTCGAGCACCACGCCCGGCTCGGGGACCACGTAGCCGACCAGCCGTCCCGGGCCCGAGCCGTTCGAGTGCGCGGTCGCGACCGCGCTGGAGACGCCCTCGTAGCTGGCCAGCGCCGACTCGATCTCGCCGAGCTCGATCCGGAACCCGCGGATCTTGACCTGGAAGTCGGTGCGGCCCAGGTACTCCAGGTCACCCACCGGTGCGGTCCCGTCGGCCCCCGTCCCATCGCCTGCAGCGCGAACCCACCGGACCAGGTCCCCCGTCCGGTACATCCGCTCCCCCGGGCCGCCGAACGGGTTGGCCACGAAACGATCGGACGTGGTGCCTGCGCGATTGCGGTAGCCGTGCGCGAGCGAGGGCCCGCTGATGTACAGCTCGCCAGGGACCCCGACCGGCACCGCTCGCAGCCTCGAATCGAGGACCAGCAGGCCGCAGCCCCGGATCGGTCGCCCGATGACCACGGGTTCGCCGGGACTCATCGGGGGGCTGACGGTCGCCACGACCGTCGCCTCGGTCGGGCCGTAGCCGTTGAACATCCGCCGCCGGGAGGTGACCCATTTTCCGACGAGGTCCGGCGGGCAGGTGTCGGCGCCGGTCACGACGCAGTCCAGGTCGTCGAGTTGGTGCGGATCGACCGATTCCAGCGCGGCGGGGGTGACGAATGCGTGCGAGACCCGGTCGCGGCGGAGCAGGTCGGCGAGTTCTGTTCCGCCGTAGACGCCCGGCCGGGCGACGACCATGGTCGCGCCCGCGCCGAACGCCATCACCAGCTCGAGGACCGATGCGTCGAAACTGGGCGAGGACAGGTGCAGCGTTCGCGACGACGGGGTGATGGTGAACCGGTCTCGCATCGAGGCCGCGAGGTTCGCCAGCCCGCGGTGCGGGACGACGACACCCTTCGGGGTGCCCGTCGACCCCGACGTGTAGATCACGTACGCCGGGTGATCGAGGGACAACGGGGCGATCCGATCGGAATCGGTGACCGCACTTGCCGCACCAGCGGCCAGCGCCGCCGCCGCTTCCGGCGCGTCGAGTTCGAGATACCGAGCGAGCGTGGGCAGCCGCCGGGCGAACGCGGCGAGCGTGATGCCAACGGTCGCCCCGGAGTCGGTGAGCATGTGCTCGATCCGCTCCTGCGGATAGTCCGGGTCGACGGGAACGAAGGCGGCACCCGTCTTCGTCACGGCCCACACCGACAGCACCGACTCGACCGACCTGGGAACCGCGATCGCCACCACCGAACCCGGACCGACGCCCTCCCCGATCAGGATCCGGGCCAGCCGGTTCGACCGCTCGTCGAGATCGC
Organism: Rhodococcus sp. NPDC055112; assembly: GCF_053607505.1. Lineage (NCBI taxonomy): Bacteria > Bacillati > Actinomycetota > Actinomycetes > Mycobacteriales > Nocardiaceae > Rhodococcus > Rhodococcus sp. NPDC055112. Next base: position 27,117 of record NZ_JBSGTR010000026.1, on the reverse strand, counting down.
GGTAGGTCAGTTCGTGATCCTCGGTGACCAGCGCGGCCGAGTCTGGCGTGAGCGCGACGGGGGCGGCGAGGATCTCGGGAAGCGTGCGCGCGGCCACGGATGCGGCGCCGCGTGCGGGGGCGAGCTCGGAGAGTTCGGCGGCATCGAGTAGATCGATGTCCCCGACCGCGACGGCGGGATCGGCGGTCACCGCGGCGAGGATCGTCACCAGCCGTCGACCGAACCCGGCAACGGTCGCGGGGTCGAAGAGGTCGGTCGCGTAGGTGAACCCGGCGGAGATGCCCGCGGGCGCCCCGGTCTCGTCGAACTCCTCGGTGCAGGTGAGCTGGAGGTCGAAGTTGGAGATCTCCGTGCCCAGGTCGATGCCCTCGACGGTCAGTCCGGGCAGCTCGAGTCGCGCCCGTTCGTTGTTGCGGAACTCGAACACCACCTGGAACAGCGGGGTGTAGGCGGTCGAACGCTCCAATGACAGTGCATCGACCAGGCGCTCGAACGGGAGGTCCGCGTGGTGGAAGGCGCGCAGGTCGGTCTCGCGGGTCCGGGCCAGCAGGTCGGCGAAGCTCGTGTCGCCCCCCACCCGGCTTCGCAGTACCAGGGTGTTGACGAACATGCCGACCATGTCGTCGAGGGCGGCTTCGCCGCGGCCCGCGATGGGGGTGCCGATGGGCACGTCGTCGGTGTCGCACGAGCGCGCGAGCAACACCGCGAGTGCGGCATGCACGGCCATGAACACGCTGGAACTGTGCTCGCGGGCCAGCCGTACCAGCTGCTGGTGAACCTGCTGGTCGATGTCGAATTCCTGCACGGCGCCGCGCATGGAAGGAACCTGCGGCCGCGGGCGATCGGTCGGCAGTGCCAGCAGCTCCGGCATGCCGTCGAGCTCCTGCCGCCAGTGGTCGAGCTGGATCGAGAGCAGGCTGCCCGGATCCGTGAACTCACCGAGTACCCGGTGCTGCCACAGCGTGAAGTCGGCGTACTGGACCGGAAGCGGTGCCCACTGCGGGCCGTGCCCATCGGAGCGCGCGGTGTACGCGACCATCAGGTCCCGGGCGAGGGGGGCCAGCGAGAACCCGTCCGCGCAGATGTGGTGCACGACGAGGGCCAGCACGTGCTCATCGGGGCCGGTTCGGAACAGCCCCGCGCGCAACGGAACCGCGACCGTCACGTCGAATCCGGAACCCGCGAGTGCGGCGATCCGCGTGTCGAGGTCCGCCGCGTGGATCTGCTCGGTTGGCAGGTCCGGCAACGCCTCGGCGGTCGACACGACGACCTGGGTCGGTTCGCCGTCGACGGACGGGAAGAGCGTTCGCAGCGACTCGTGCCGCTCGAGTACGTCCGTCACGGCCGCCCGCAACGCGTCCTCGTCGAGTCGTCCGCTCAGGCGCACCGCCATCGCCACGTTGTAGGCCGGCGAATCGGTGTCGAACTGGTTGATGAACCACATCCGCTTCTGGGCCAACGAGACCGGCACCGGCGTTGGGCGCGACCCCGCGACCAGTGCGGGCCTGCCGCTCTCGTGGGAGGCCTGGGATTCGATGCGGGCCGCCATGCCTGCCACCGTCAGGGAGTCGAAGACCTCGCGAACCCCGAGCTGCGACCCGAGCGCCGCGTTGGCCCGTGCGACGAGCCTGGTGGCGATCAGCGAGTTCCCACCCAGATCGAAGAAATTGTCGAGCACGCCGATTCGCGGTCTGCCGAGCAGGTCCGCGGTGATCGTCGCGAGGATCTCCTCGATCGGGTTGCTCGGTGCCAGGTACTCCGCGCCGGAGACCAGGAAATCGGGTGCGGGCAGGGCCTTTCGATCGAGCTTGCCGGTGGCGCCGAGCGGGAACTCGTCGAGCACCATGATCTGCGCGGGCACCATGTAGCCGGGCAGCAGCTTTCCCAGGGACTCGCGCAGCCCGGCCGTGTCCACCTCGGCACCGGTCTCCGCGATCACGTAGCCGACAAGGCTCTCCCCGGTGATGGGGCTGTCGTGCACGACGACAACGGCCTGCGCCACCGCGGGGTCGACGAACATGGCCGACTCGACCTCGCCGAGTTCGATCCGCAGTCCGCGGAGCTTGACCTGGAAATCGGACCGGCCGATATACTCCAGCGATCCGACCGCTTCCCAGTTGCGCCGCCAGCGGACGACGTCTCCGGTCCGGTACATCCGCTCGCCTGGGGCGCCGAAAGGACTGGCAACGAAACGGTCCGCGGTCAGCCCGCTGCGGCCCACATAGCCGCGGGCCAGTTGGCTGCCGACGAGGTAGAGCTCGCCGGGGATCCCGAGCGGAACCGGGTGCAGTCGCGAGTCGAGGACGTACACGCCGGTGTTCCACACCGGTGCGCCGATCGGCACGGTGACCCGGTCGTATTCACTGCATTCCCACGAGGTCACGTCGACCGCGGCCTCCGTTGGGCCGTAGAGATTGTGCAGGGCCGCACCGTTGAACCGCCGGAATGCGTCGGCGGTGGCGGGCGGCAGCGCCTCGCCGCTGCAGAACACCCGGCGCAGTGAGGCGCACCGCTCGGGGTCGGCCTCCGAGGTGAAGGCGGCCAGCATCGAGGGCACGAAGTGCATGGTGGTGACCTGCTCGGCCTCGATGATGCGCGAGAGATAGCCGGGGTCACGGTGCCCGTCCGGTGCCGCGACGACCAGCCTGGCGCCGGTCTGCAACGGCCAGAAGAACTCCCACACGGACACGTCGAACGTCGCAGGCGTCTTCTGCAGCACGGCATCGGTCGGATCGAGCCCGTAGGTGGACTGCATCCAGATCAGGCGGTTGACGATGGCTCGGTGGGTGACCGCGACACCCTTCGGGCGGCCGGTGGAGCCGGAGGTGTAGATGACGTAGGCGGTGTTGTCGGGTCGCAGCGGTGCGGTCCGGTCGGCATCGGTGATCGGAGCGGCCGAGTGCCTGGACAGGTCCGTCGAATCGATCTCCAGCACCATGGCGGTGCTGCGCAGTTCTGTCTGGTCGGCCGCGGTGCTGAGCACGCACACGGGTGCGGAACTGTCGAGCACGTACTCGGTCCTGGCCGCGGGGTGGTCGGGGTCGAGCGGAACGTACGCGCCGCCGGCCTTGACGATCGCGTGGATGCCGATCACGAGTTCGGTGGAGCGCCGGATGGCCACGGCCACGCGCGATTCGGGCCCGACACCCCGGTAGATCAGCTCCCTGGCCAGCTGATTGACCCGCGCGTCGAACTCGGCGTAGGTGAATCGCCCGGAATCGACCACGAGTGCGATCGCGTCCGGCGTGCGCGCCGCCTGCTCGTCGAGGAGTCCGACGAGCGTGGTGTCGGGGACAGGGACGGCGGTGTTGTTCCATCCCTCGAGCACTCGCTCCTGCTCGTAGGCACCGAGCAGGGCGATGTCGCCGACCGTCGCGTCGGCGTCGGTGGTCACCGCCTCGAGGATCCGGACGAACCGCTCGGCCAACCCGGACATCGAGGCCGGGTCGAACAGGTCACGGGCATAGGAGAACTGGGCGGTGATCGGCCCGGGTTCGCGCTGTCCTTCACGACCGGGTGAATCCGCGTCCTCCCAGTTCTCGGTGAGGATCACCTGGAGGTCGAACTTGGCGGTCTGGGTGTCCACATCGCTGATCCGCACGTCGAGGCCGGGCAGTTCGAGTTCGGTGCCCTCGAGCCCCTGCAGGACGAGCATCACCTGGAACAGCGGCGAATGCGCGGCGGAGCGATTGGGGTGCAGCGCCTCCACCAGCAGTTCGTACGGGAGGTCGGTGTGCCCGAAGGCCTCGAGGTCGGTGGCGCGGGTACGGGTGAGCAGGTCGGAGAAGGTGCCGCCACCGTCGACCTGCGTGCGCAGGACGAGGGTGTTGACGAACATGCCGACCACGTCGTCGAGCGCCGCCTCGCCGCGCCCGCCTACCGGGGTGCCGATCGAGATGTCGGTCGAATCGCTCGCCCGCGCCAGCAGCACCGCGAGCGCTGCGTGCAGGATCATGAACAGGCTGGCGTTCCGCGCCCCCGCGATCTCGAGCAGCCCGCGATGCAGGTGCGGCGGAATGGTGAAGTCGACGACGCCGCCGCGAACGGTCGGCTTCGCGGGCCGAGGTCGATCGGTTGGCAGTTCGAGCAGCTCCGGTGCGCCGTCGAGTGTGCGTGTCCAGAAGTCGAGCTGCCGCGAGAGCCGGCTCTCCGGATCGTGTTCGGAGCCGAGGATCTCGCGCTGCCACACGGCGAAGTCCGAGTACTGGACCTCGAGCGGCGCCCAATCCGGTGCCCGCCCCGCCGATCGGGCGACGTATGCGGTCATGACGTCGCGCGCGAGCGGCGGCATCGACAGTCCGTCCGCCGCGATGTGGTGGGCCACGATGACCAGGACGTGCTCGGTGGGGCCGGTGCGGAGCAGCCTGATCCGGACCGGCAGGTCCTCGGCGACGTCGAATCCCGCGGTCGCGATCAGCTTCAGGCGCTCGTCGAGCTCGGCCTCGCTGGTGGCGGTCACCTCGAGATCGGGGATCGCCCTCTCGGCCGGGAGCACCACCTGGACCGGGCCGTTCTCGCTGTTCGGGAAGACGGTGCGCAGCGATTCGTGGCGGGTGAGGACGTCGACGAGCCCCATCCGGAGCGCGGCCACGTCCAGCTGGCCCGACAGGGACACGGCGATCGGGATGTTGTAGGCGGCCGAGGAGGTGTCCAGTTGATTGACGATCCACATCCGTTGCTGGGCCAGCGATACCGGCACCGGACCGGTCCGCGGTACCGCCCGCAGGACGGGTCCTGGCGCGGTGCGCACGCCGCCGGCTCCGATTCGTTCGGTGAGGCTCGCGACGGTCGGTGCCTCGAACAGGTCGAGTACCCCGATGTCGGTGCCGAGGGCGGCGTTGATCCTGGTCACCACCTTGGTGGCGACCAGGGAGTTGCCGCCGAGGTCGAAGAAGCTGTCGTCGGCGCCGATTCGTTCGCGTTGCAGCACACCCGCGAGGACCGCCGCGACCGCCTCCTCGGTCTCGCCCCGCGGCGCCCGGTATCCGGCAATGCTCCCGTCGAAACGAGGCGCGGGCAGCGCCTTTCGGTCCACCTTGCCCGCCGGGGTCAATGGCACCTCGTCGAGGACGGTGATGCTGGCAGGCACCATGTGTGCGGGCAGCGCGGCCGCGGCCTGGTCGAGGACTCCCGCTTCGTCGACCTTGCATCCCGGTTCGGGCACGAGGTAGCTCACCAGCACGGTGTCACCCGAGGGGCCAGGGTGGCCGGTGGTCAGCGCGAAACCGACGCTCGGATGCGAGCGCAGCACCGCATCGATCTCGCCGAGCTCGATCCGGAAACCACGGATCTTGATCTGGAAGTCGGTGCGGCCCAGGTACTCGAGTGAGATCTCTCCATTTCTCCGTGCCCACCGGACCAGGTCGCCCGTGCGATACATCGGCGCCCCTGAGCGCGAATGTGGATTCGCGACGAAACGCTCGGCGGTGGTCATCGGTCGCCGGTGGTATCCCCTGGCGACACCGGGGCCGGAGATGTACAGCTCGCCGGGAACCCCGACCGGGACCGGGTTCAGGCGGGAGTCGAGCACCATCAGCCCGAAGCCGACGAAGGGGCGGCCGATGCCGACCCTCTCCCCCGGCGACAGCGGTCCGGCGGCGCTCACGATGACAGTGGCCTCGGTCGGGCCGTACCCGTTCAACAGCGCCCGACCCTGGCCCCACTGTTCGACGAGTGCAGGCGGACAGACGTCTCCGCCCGTGAGGATGCATTGGATCTGGTCGAGTCCTGCCGGGTCGACAGAGGCGAGTACGGCCGGGATGACGAACGCGTGCGTGACTCGTTCACGGCCGAGGAGCTCGGCCAGCTCGGCGCCGCCGTACAGCGTGGACGGGGCGATGACCATCGTCGCGCCTGCACAGACGGTCATGAACAGCTCCATGATCGACGCGTCGAAGCTGGGCGAGCTGAAGTGCAGGGTTCGCGAGTCGGGCGTGACGGCGAACCGCTCGAGAGCATCGGCGGCGAGGTTCGCCAGGGCTCGGTGGGTGACCACGACACCCTTGGGCAGGCCGGTCGACCCGGAGGTGTAGATCAGGTACGCCGCATGGTCGATCCGCAGTGGGCTGGTGCGGTCCGCATCGGTGATCGGGGCCGTCGACTGCTCGGACCACAGGCGACCCAGCTCGGGGTCGTGCAGGTCCAGCCACGGCGTGGTGCCGGACCGTTCGCCGTCACCTGCGGCGAGTCCGAGGACCGCGCCGGAATCGGTGAGCATGTGCTCGATGCGGTCCTGCGGATAGTTGGGGTCGACCGGCACGAAGGCCGCGCCGGACTTGGCGACCGCCCACAGCGCGAGCACCGAGTCGATCGACCTGGCGATCGACAGCGCCACAACGGATTCCGGGCCGACTCCGCGACCGATCAGCAGACGTGCGAGCTGGGTGGACCGATCCTCGAGTTCGCGATAGGTCAGGCTGGTGCCCTCGAACTTCAGGGCGTCGTTGTCGGGTGCTGTCGCTGCGGCAGCGGAGAGGATGTCGGGCAGTGTCCGTGGCGGGACCCCCGGTGCGCCCAGGACGGGTGCGAGCGAGTCGAACTCGGCAGGCCCGAGGAGTCTGATGTCGCCGACCGGCAGATCGGGGTCGGCGGTGGCGCTCTGCAGGATCCGGTCGATCCGGTCCGCGAACTCGGCGATGGTGGCGCGGTCGTACAGGTCTGTCTGGAAGAGGATGCGGCCCGCGATCCCCGCGGGTTCCCCGGCGTGGGTGGTCAATTCGGTGAAGACGAGGCGGACGTCGACCTCCCCCGTGCCGATCCTCAGGCTGTCCGGCCCGGATTCGGGGTCGCCCTTGTTCCCGAATTCGAACAGGACCCGGCAGGGCGGTTCCGTTGGCCCACCCGCTGCCGCGACCAGTCCCTCGACGACCTTCTCGTACGGAAGATCGGAGTGTCGCAGCGCTATCCGGTCCGAATCGCGGATGGCAGCGAGCTGGTCGGTGAACGTGGAGGCCGCCGCGACCGTATTTCGCAACACCACAGGGTTGCCCGGGTCTGCGGTGTCGGGTGGCTCGGTCGCCTGCCAGCGATTGGCCATGGTGCCGAGGGCGATGTCCTCGGTGTCCGCGAGCCGGCCGAGCAACACGGCGAGCGCGGTGTGCATCACCGCGAAGACGCTCGAGTCCGACTGCCAGGCCAGGTCGGCCATACGGCGGTGGACGCGTCGATCGATCTCGATGTCGACGTGCCCCGTCGGGCCCGACGGTCGTACGGGCCGAGGCCGGTCGAGGGGAACCGAGGCGGCCGCGGGCAGGTGGGCGAGCGCGCGGGTCCAGTAGTCGCGGTCCTCGTTGATCTTGCGTTGGCGGACGCCCGCCTCCGCGCTGGTCGCGTGGATGTCGCCGAGCCTGGTGCTCGGCGTGGCGGCCAGGAACTCCTCGAGCAGCTCGACGAACTGGGCGTGGTGCGTCCGCAGCTCGTCGTCGTCGTATCGGTTCGGGTTGCCACGGAAGTCGACGAGGGTCCGCTCGTCGGCGCCGCTCTTGTAGATGTTGACCAGCAGGTCTTCGACGGGTCCAGAGGTGACGATGTGATAGCCGCCGACGATGGGACCGAGGGTGACCACCTGGTTGAAGAGCATGACGTTGACCATCGGACCCGCGAGCCCACGCGAGGAGCCGGTCAGCCCGGCGTCGCGACGGATGTCCTCGACGCTGCACCGCTGATGCCGGAGTGCCCCCATGAGCTCGAGCTGGACCCGCGCGACGAGCTCGGCCACGGTGTCGGAATCGTCCGCCGTGATGTGCAGCGGCGCGACCGTGGCGAGCATGCCCCCTGATCGCTGCAACTGCGCTGTCGTCCGGCCGGACACGGGCAGGTTGATCAGGAGGTCGCGCTCGCCCGTCATCCGCCCGAGGTAGCAGCCGAAGGCCGCGATGATCACCGCGGCCGAGGTCGCTCCGACCCGGTGGTCCGAGTCCTCCAGCGCGGAGAGGCCCGCGTCCGACAGGCGAGCACTCACCAACGAACTGCGCGCGGTGGCGGGCGCCTCCCGTTGTGCCAGGGTGGAACCCGACTCGATGCCGACGATGTGCTCCGCCCAGTAGTTCCGGTCCGCGGTGAAGCGGTCCGAGTTCCGGTACTTCTGATCCAGGTCGTAGAGGTCGCGCACGGGCAGGGCGCGATTCGGTGCGAGCTCGGTGCCGTTGACAGCCGCGGTGTAGTGCGCCGCGATCCTGTTGATCAGCGTCGCACCGCCGTAGCCGTCGAGGACCACATGGTGAATTCGCGCGTACCACAAGTAATCTCGGTCGCCGACCTGGAGGACGGAGGTATCGATCAGTCGGTCGCGGGCCAGGTCGACCGGCGTCGTGTACTCCCCCTCGATCCACGCGTGTGCCGCGGCGGTCGGATCGGGTTCCCCACGGAAGTCGATGTATCCGGTGGAGGTGTCGCAGTTCGGGTCGATCACCTGATACGGCTCGCCCTCGACGTCCACCATCTTCAGCATCGGGGATTCGAACTCGAGCGCGGTGGCATCGACCGATCTGCGGAGCAATTCGAGGTCCAGGTCGCCGTGCAGTTCGATGTAATGCGCGATGAACTCCGGGACGGTGGGGCTGAGTTGCTGTGCGAACCACATGCTCCGTTGGACTGCCGACAGCGGAAATGCCGTGAACTGCCCGTAAGGGTCTTGGGCTGGCCCCTGCGAAGGTGTAGTCGTCATCGCACTCCCCAAGCGAGTAGACAAACTCGAAGGTGTATTCGGCGCAGGTTGCGCACTATTTTGTATGTCCAGATTTGTGTCGGCCGCGTTACACAGAGTATCGGCCGTGGACTGCTATTGTCGTCCGTTTCGGCCTTTGGTTCCATGGCCTGCGGGTTCGCGTGCGGCGGCCCCTCATCCGGATCAGCGGAAGCGCTCGGCCTCCCGCGCGAGCTGAACCAGGCGAGCGCACAACGACGCCAGTTCGGACTGCTCGGCGCCCTCCGACACGGCGGTCTCGACGTCCTCCGCGGCGCAGCGGACCTCGAACATCCGATCCACGAGCGCGGCCGCCTCGTCTGCGGTCAGGACCACGGCGTCGGCGGGGATCGAGGTGCCCTTGACCGCGCTGCGCTGTTCGTATGCACGCTGTCGGCAGGACTGACGGCAGTAGCGGCGGCGTCGCCCGATGCCGACGTCGGCGACCTCGCGTCCACACCACACGCACGAATCGAGTCTGCGAGAGGAGCCTGCCACGGACAGTCACCTTACTGTGCCTGCCGATGGCGCCGTGCCGGGCGACGACGCTGTGCCGTTCGGCATTCGCAAACCGGTAAGATGGTGCGGTTGCGTCTGTGCGACGCCAGGGAACCATTCCAGCGTCCGTGGCGTTGAAGATGAGTGAATGCCTGCTGATCGGTGACCTATTGCCGATCCAGCGCGCTCGCGTGCCGACCTAGGGAGAGGACACCACCATGGCAGATCGCGTACTTCGAGGAAGTCGACTCGGAGCGGTGAGCTATGAGACCGATCGCGACCACGACCTGGCGCCCCGCCGCATGGCCCGGTACCGCTGCGACAACGGCGAAGAGTTCGATGTCCCCTTCTCCGACGATGCCGAGATCCCCGGCACCTGGCTGTGCAAGAACGGTCTGGAGGGCAGCCTGCTCGAGGGCACCGCGCCGGAGGCCAAGAAGGTCAAGCCCCCGCGTACCCACTGGGACATGCTGCTCGAGCGTCGTTCCGTCGAGGAGCTCGAGGAGCTGCTCAAGGAGCGTCTGGACCTGCTGAAGACCAAGCGACGCGGAGCCTAGTCTCGGCGCCGGGCTTCGCCCGAACGCATCAACGCCGCCCCCGGGGAGATCCCCCGGGGGCGGCGTTGTCGTATCCGATTCCCTGCTTACTTCCCGAACAGCGCCTTCGCCTTGTTCCACCGGTTGCGCATGCCCCAGCCGCCAACTTTGAAGAAGGCTTCCTGGACGATGCCGCCGTCCATCTTGGACTCGCCGAACTCGCGCTCGGTGAAGGTGATCGGCACCTCCACCATGGTGAATCCCTTCTGTAGCGCACGCCAGGCGAGGTCCACCTGGAAGCAGTAGCCGTGTGACTCGACGGTGTTCACGTCGAGCGCTTCGAGCACCTCGCGCCGGTAGGCGCGGAAGCCGCCGGTGATGTCCTTGATCTTCACGCCCAGCACCAGCCGGGAGTAGATGTTGCCGCCCCTGGAGATCCACTCGCGGTGCTTCGGCCAGTTCACGACGGATCCGCCGGGAATGTAGCGCGATCCCGCGACCAGGTCGGCTCCGCCGTCGATCTTGTCGAGCAGCCGGTGCAGCTGCTCGGGGGCGTGGCTGCCGTCCGCGTCCATCTCGACGATGACGCGGTAGTCGCGCGCCAGCGCCCAGTTGAAGCCGGCGACGTACGCCGCGCCGAGTCCGTTCTTCTCGGTGCGGTGCATGACGTGGATCCGGCCCGCGGAGTCCTGCTCGGCCAGCTTGTCGGCCAGGTCGCCGGTGCCGTCCGGGCTGCCGTCATCGACCACGAGCACGTGCGTGTTCGGGAGCGCGGCGTGCAGGCGGCCGATGATCAGACCGATGTTCTCCCGCTCGTTGTACGTCGGAATGATCACCAAGGTGTGCGCGCTCGGTGTGTCCCCGCCTGGCGTACCCGCTGCCATCTTGATCCTCCCTGCCAGCCGAGGCTGGTTCCTTCGTGATGCGTCCGCCGCCGTCAGTTGATCGGTGCGGCCGACCGACGCCGCCGCACGAGTGCGACAGCGAGGGCCAATGTGGCGCCGACACAGAGAACGATCTCCGGAATCGGGCCGAGTCGAGTAGCCAGCGTAGTGGAGGCCCGAAGTGGAACCTCCGCGACAAGCGTCGCCGGCACGAAAAGTGACGAAGATTCCTGTACGGACCCGTCGGGGGCGACGATCGCACTGACGCCCGACGTGGCCGCCACCACAACGACGCGACCGTGCTCGACCGCCCGCACGCGCGACATCGCGAGCTGCTGGTAGGTCATCTCGGTATCGCCGAAGGTCGCGTTGTTGGTGGGTACCGCGATCAGCTGGGCGCCTGCCCGGACCGATTGGCTGAGCGCTCGGTCGAACGCCACCTCGTAGCAGGTCGCGACGCCGACCGGGATACCGGCGGCCGTCACGACCCCGTTGCCGTTGCCGGGAACGAAGTTGCCCGCCTGGTCGGCATACGAGGAGAAGTGGCGGAAGAAGTCGCGGTAGGGCAGGTACTCGCCGAAGGGCTGGATGATCTTCTTGTCGTGGCGGTCCTGTGGCCCGTTGGCGCCGTCCCAGACGATCACCGAGTTCGTGGTGGTCCGGTCGCCGTTCACCAGGACGGCGCCGACGAGGATCGGGGCGCCGACGGCACGCGAGGCCGCCTCGATCGCGTCGGCCGCGTCGGCGTTGCGGAACGGATCGATGTCCGAGGCGTTTTCCGGCCAGATCACCAGTTCGGGCTGCGGCTGCGCGCCCGCCCGCACGTCCTCCGCCAGCGCGAGGGTCTCCCGGACGTGGTTGTCGAGGACCGCGCGGCGCTGGGCGTTGAACTCGAGTCCGAGCCGGGGGACGCTGCCCTGGATCGCGGCCACGACGATCTTTCGATCCCCCGCCGCGTCGTCCACCGAATCCATGCCGGGAACTGCGGGCCACAGCGCGGCGGCGAGGACCGGCATCGCGAGCGCGAACGCCCCGGCGGCGAGCAGTTCCCTGGTCGGGCGACGGCGAGCGATCGCCACCGCCAGCGCGGCGATCCCGGTACCGGTCAGCGCGACCGCGAACCCGAGCAGCGGGGCACCGCCGACCGCGGCGAGTGACAGCAGCCAGCCGTCGGCCTGTCCGAACGCCAGCCGTCCCCACGGGAAGCCCCCGAACGGAACGCTCGAGCGCAGCCATTCCGTCAGCGTCCACGCACACGCGATCCACAGCGGCGCCAGCGGCAGCCTGGCGAGGATGACGGCGAAGACGCCGAACAGCCCGAAGAACACGGCCTCAGCGGCGGCGAGGGCGATCCAGGGCGCCGGACCCACGTACTCCCCCACCCAGGGCAGCAGTGGCAGCAGGAAGCCGAGTCCGGCGAGGAATCCGTACCCGAAGGCGCCTCTCAGGCGCAGTGGCGGCCGGTCCTGCGCCGTCCCGGCCCGTTCCCCCGCACCGAACCGCGTCAGCACCAGGACGAGCAACGCGACGGCGAACGGGGCGAGGAACCACAGCGGTCGTGGCGGGAAGCTCGCGAACAGCAGCGCACCGGACCCGACCGCCATGGCGCAGTCGCGCAGGGTCGACGATCGGGGCTTGCGAGATCGGGTCTGGGTCGAGGCGGTCACCTCAACGCTCATAGATGGTCTCCCCGCGGTGAACGGTTCGTAGGCACACCGGGTTCGGGGACTCGGGATCGAGGTGCGGCAGCGCGGGCACCCGGGACCGTGGATCGGTCGACCAGCGCTGGACGGAATCCTTGGCCGCGGTGACCACCAGCTCACCGGCCTCCCAGACGGCATACGAGGCAGGCGCACCGGGGACCAGCGTGCCCGCGAGCCCGTCGCGGACGCCACCTGCCCGCCAGGCCCCGCGGGTGGCGGCGGAGAAGGCCGCGCGCGGCGAGACCCCGCTGCCCTCGGTGCGATGGTTGACCGCGGCCCTGAGCATCGCCCACGGATCGACGGGCGTGACCGGTGCGTCGGATCCGAAGGCCAGCGACACCCCGGCCGCCGCCATCGCGGCGAACGGGTTGAGGGTGGCCGCGCGATCCCGCCCGAGGGCCTGGGCGTAGAGACCGTGGTCGCCGCCCCAGAGTGCGTCGAAGACAGGCTGGACGCTGGCGACCACGCCGAGTCCGCCGAGGGTCGCGGCCTGCGCTGCGGTGATCATCTCGACGTGTTCGAGACGGTGACCACAGGCCGCGACCGCGGGCCCACCGAGCTCGCCTGCCACGCGCTCGAACGCCTCGACCACGGCGGCGACGGAGGCATCGCCGATGACGTGGAAGCCGGCCTGGATGCGGGCCTCGGTGCAGGCCCGCAGGTGCGCCGCGATCGTGTCGACGTCGAGGTAGGCATTGCCGGTCTGAGGGCGGTCGGCGTACGGCTCGTGCAACCAGGCCGTGCGGGATCCGATCGCGCCGTCGACGAAGAGGTCCCCGCCGAGGCCAGCCGCCCCCGTCTCGGCGAGGAGTGCCTTCGCCTCCGCCGCGGTCTGGACCGGCTGTCCCCAGTAGGCGCGCACCTCGACCCCGTGCGGGTGCGCGAGCAGTTCGCGCAGGTCTTCGCGACCGGAGATGTCGGGTCCTGCGCATTCGTGGACCGCGACGATCCCGTGCGCGGCGGCGCTGTCGAGTGCCGCGTTCCTGGCCCGGGCGCGCTGTGCCGCGGTGAGGAGCTCCCTGGCCGCCGCGCGGACCCGGTGGTGATCCTCGGCGGTGACAGGGGCCTCGGCCTCGTCGACGCCGCCCGCACGCCGCAGCAGCGACGAGGCGGAGGCGGAATGGACGTCGATCCGGGCCAGGTAGACCATCCGGCCCGGCGCGGCCACGTCCAGTTCGGTGGTGGTCGGGGCGCCGGGGTCCTCGGTCCAGGTGGTCTCGTCCCAGCCGTGCCCCCAGATCACCGCGTCGTCCTGTTCCTCGGCATAGCGGCGAACCAGGTCGAGGCACTCGCGCCGTGATCGGGCGCCGGTCAGGTCGAGGCCGGTCAGCATCAGTCCGAGGGCAGTCAAGTGGACGTGGGTGTCCACGAAGGCGGGCGTCACGAACGCCCCGTCGAGCTCGATGATCTCGGCGTCCGGATGGAGCGCGCGTCCCGGGCGGTCCTCGCCGACCCACACCACGGTGCCATCGGTCACGGCCATCGATGTCGCATCAGGTGCGGCGGGGCTGTAGATGCGACCGCCGACCAACAATTGGGTACCCACGGGGGGTCAGTCTGCCCGCCGTGGACCCGGCGCCGTGTCACCGGGATCCGGAAGGATGATCTCCCCCTCGATCGCGAGTGGTTCGGCGGTGTCCGCGCGCGGGGCGGCGGTCTCGGTCCCGTACGTGACGTCCTCGACGATGGTGTCCTCGACGATGACGCCGTCCACCACCGTGCGGCGACGGGTGCGCGAGTACATCTCGGCGCCTGCCCCGCCTGCCACGGTCACCATGCCGAGTCGACGACCCCCGAGGATCAACACGAGCGGCCGGAGCACCCGGCGGGTCGGTGGGATCAGCAGGAGCAAGCCGAGAGCGGTGGTGACGAGGCCCGGAATCACCAGCAGGACGGTGCCCGCGGCGACCACCGCACCGTCGGCGACGGCTCCGCCTGCGGACCCGGTGCCTTGGCCGGCACGACGGAATCCCTCGATCACCTTGCGGCCCTGCGAGCGGACCAGGACGAGGCCGACCGCCCAGCCGAGCAGGAACAGCGCAATCGTCCACAGCACACCGATGGTGCTGCCCACCCAGATCACCGCAGCCACCTCGATGACGACGTAGAGCACGAACAACGCCGGGATCATCGGCCTGCCTTTCCTTCGGTCCCCTGTCGGGTCCTCTGCCCGAACAACGTGCGGAGGACCCGAAATTCTCCCGGGTTTCCGCCGTAAACCAGAACCCTCCAGCTGACCAGGGCGCGAACCTCTAGTTGAGGTCAACCCAAACCCTCTAGTTGACATTTAGACATTGGGCGTGATGCAGTTCACATCGGTCGGGTTCATGATCGCCCTGTTCGCGCACCAGCCGAGGAGCAACATGCGTCTCCCCCTGATCCTTCGCACGATGTCCGTCGCCGTGGTCTCCGCCGCCGCCCTTGCCGTCGCCGTCACCGGACAAGCGAGCGCGTCCCCCGCGGCCGCGGAGCCGCCCGGCTCGGCTCCTGCCGCCCTCGTGGCGCAGTCGGGCATGCAGTCGCCCGAGGCGCTGGCGGTGCTCCAGAACATTCTCGGCGCGGCGGCGCTCGGCCCACTCGGCCTCCCCGAGTTCGGCGTGACCGCGCCGCAGGACTTCATGTATCCCGCACCGACTCTCGGCTGCGGGGTCGGCGAGAGTCCGGTGACCGTCACCGTCGCTTCCGCTCAGGCCGGACCCAACTTCCCCCTGCCGCCCTTCATCGAGCGCGGTCAGTTGCGATTCCAGGCGTTGCCCGCCCACGTCGACTTCCCGAAGCAGTCAGGGCTCAATGTGGTCTGGTTCAATGCCGACACCTTCAAGGGCGGCATCGAGCCGCTCAACGACGTCCTGCTCGGGGTGCCGACGATGTCGAAGACCGTGGCAACCGGCGCCGGGACAGTGTTCGCCGCGCTCTACGGTGACGTCACCTACCAGTCGGGCAAGACCTGCTTCGCGCTACCGACGGTTGGCACCTTCACCGCCTAGCCCGGTGGCCCTACGAGCCGGGCGTGACCAGCCCGGTCTCGTAGGCCAACACGACCGCCTGCACGCGGTCGCGGAGGCCGAGCTTGGTCAGGATCTTGCCCACGTGAGTCTTGATGGTGGCCTCGGAGAGATAGAGCTGCTGCGCGATCTCCGCGTTCGACAGTCCGGTCGCCAGATGGCGGAGCACCTCGAGTTCGCGTTCCGTCAGGTCGTCGAGGATCTCGGGCGTCCGCGTCGGGGCCGGGTCGTCGCCGATGAACCGCGACAGCAGTCGCCGGGTCACCTTGGGTGAGACCACCGCGTCGCCAGCCGCGACGCTCCTGATGGCCGAGACCAGGTCCTCGGGTGGGGTGTCCTTGAGCAGGAATCCGCTCGCCCCGGCCCGCAGCGCGCCGAGGGCGTGCTCGTCGAGGTCGAAGGTCGTCATCACCAATACCTTGCTCGAGCAGCCGGATTCGACGATCTGCGTGGTTGCCGCCACGCCGTCGACGATCGGCATCCGCACGTCCATGAGCACCACGTCGGGTTCGAGGTCACGCGTGGCGTTGACCGCGGCTGCTCCGTCCCCCGCCTCCCCCAGCACCACGATGTCCTCGTGTGCCTCGAGCACCATCTTCAGGCCCATGCGCATCAGTTCTTGATCGTCGACGAGCAACACGGTGATGGGCATGGCGCCACCCTATCCCCGAGCCGTCGCCACCGGTTGAGCAGAAATTCCCGATTGCGAGCGCGGCGGCATCGGCCACTGTCGCTTGGTCCGCAGATCGTCGTAGTGTTGGCCCATGGGGACACGCACGTCCGCCCGATTCTTCTGCACCGCGATGGCGATGTTTGCGGCGCTGCTCTGCGTGTCCCTCGAGCCCCCGCCCGCATCAGCCCAGCCGTGCGCCGACGTCGAGGTGGTGTTCGCCCGGGGTACGGACGAACAGAGTGGCGTCGGCGCCACAGGACTCTCGTTCATCGAATCGCTCCGCTTGTCCGCGGGCGCGCGGTCTATCGGTGTGTACGCCGTCAATTACCGTGCCGGCAGCAATTTCGACGACCGACGGGCGTTCGCCCACACCTTCGTCGACGGGGTGTGGGACATGCATTCCCGGATTCAGTTCGTGGCCGCACGCTGCCCCGGCACGAGGATTGTGGCCGGAGGTTACTCACAAGGAGCGGCCGTGGCCGGATTTGTCACCGAAGCCGGAAATCCCACCGGGTTGCCCAGTGATCTGGCCCTACCCGGACCGTTGTCGCCGGAGGTTGCGGGCCACGTTGCCGCGGTCGTCCTTTTCGGAAAGCCGTCGGATCGGTTCATGCGCGACGCGGGAAATCCGCCGATCGTTGTCGGGCCGCTCTTCGGCCCCAAGACCATCGATGTGTGCGCTGCAGGCGACAACATCTGCGATGGCTCCCCGATCGGTCGCCCCAACATTCTTCACGCGTTGTACCCCGTGAACGGGACGACCTTCGGGGCCGCTCAGTTCGTCGTCGGCCGCCTCTAGGCCTGCGCGTTCTCTCAGCCGATCGCCTTCAGCATCTCGGTCGCGAGCGCCCGCTCGCCTGCCGCGTTCGGGTGCACCGGGACCGGCTGCGTCGCGAAGAGCATGGGCTCGATCCATCGCTCGCCGACCGGCTTGCAGCCGTCGCGTCCCTCCGACACCTGCGACATGTCGACGAATGTCGCGCCCGTCTCCTGGGCCGCGCGCCGGACGGCGTCGTTGAGCTTGGCCTGGAGTGCCCGCAGGTACGGGACATCGCCCGCGGCGATGGGCATCTGCGGGTAGCAGCTACCGCTTGCGGGCAGCAGCCACGGGTAGCCGGCGATGATGACGCGGGCCTGCGGGGACCTGTCGTGAATGTCGTTGAGCGCCTTCACCAACGCCGGATACGTCTGGGTTTCGATCGGTGCGGCGAGGTTCACACCGTGCTGTGCCTGGCACGGCGTCTGGGCAACCGGGTTGGAGACCATCGCGCCGATGCAGGCCGCCATGGCGCCGGCGAAGGTGTTGTTGTTGTTGCCGCCGATCATCAACGTGACGAGTTCGGTCGTCGGCGTCAGCGCATCGAGTTGGGCGCGGGTCCCGTCGTATTGCGGCGCGTAGAAGTCCTGCGTCTTCGCGCCGCCACAACTGACGTCGGTCAGGCGGTAGCCGAGTTGCTGCGCGATGAGGTGGGAGAAGTTCTGCTCGGACTGCATGCATTTCGCGACCTGCGTGGCGGCAACCGGGAACACGCCGGATCCGGCGCTGAAGCTGTCGCCGAGATTCACGTACTCGACCGGCTGCGATGGGGCTGCGGCCGCGGGTGATGCGAAACCCACAGCGGCGGCGAGTGCGCTCGCGGCCAGGAGCCAACGTCGAACCCCGGTTGTCACGGACAATTCAGATCTCCCTGGTCGTCTGGTAGGTCCACCCCCACTTGTGACGACGGAAGTGATCCAGGTCTCTTGGTACCGCTGAGTAAGGTAGACGCATGTTCAGGTGCGTGGCAACCCCACTTCACCGGACCGTCAACGCAGACCTGGCGCCTAATCCTCCGGGTGCAGAGGCAATTCCGCGCGAACCCGCCAGCTCCCGTCCGGCTCCCGTCCGGTCTCGAGATTGCCTTGGAGAACCGCCACCCGTTCACGCATCCCCACCAGTCCGTTCCCCGAACCCTGGGTGAACTGACTCGACCCCCTGCCGTTGTCCGTGATCTCCACCAGCACGTCCTCCTCGCGCCTGCGCACCCGGACCTGGGCCCGCGGAGACTCGCCCGCGTGCCGGAGCACGTTCGTCAGCGATTCCTGTACGACACGGTGGATGCCCAGGCTGAGCGCGGGCCTGATGTCGTCGAGTTCCCCCGTCATCTCGAGCTCGACGCGCAGCCCCGCATTGCGCATCATGTCGACGACCTTCGCCACTCCGGCGGTCCCGTGCTGTGGCATCTCGGCGGGGGTCTGTTCCGTGCGCAGCAGCGCGACCGTGCGCCGCAGTTCGGTGAGAGCCTGTCTGCCGGTGCTCGCGATGTTGCCCAGCGCGCGCTCAGCGGCATCCGGGTTGCGCCGCATGGCATAGGTGGCGCCGTCCGCCTGTACCACCATGACGCTCACCGCGTGCGCGACGACGTCGTGTAGCTCGCGCGCGATACGGGTCCGCTCCCCCGCGACCGCTTCCTCCGCCCGCCGGTCCCTGTCGTACTCGGCGACGGCCAGTCGCGCCGCGACCTCCTCGTCGTACAGTCTTCGCGCGCCGAGGAACTCGGCGGTGATCCAGGACAGCGCGTAGAACAGCGTGATGAATGCCGCGGTGGTCCCGACGTCCTGGTGCAGGAGCCAGATCGCAAGGGCGGAGTCGGTGGCGAGCCCGACCAGGTAGAGCGCCGCGGGTTTCCTGCCGACATAGGCGACGAGTGTGTAGAGCATCACGGCCAAACCGAGCTGGCCAGGATGGGCAACCGTGTCGTCGCCGATCCAGCTGCTGATCACGGTGGTCATGATCGAGAGACCGAGGATAGTGGCCGCGGCCAGGACGGGATGACGACGCCGGAAGGCGATCGGTACGCACAACGCAAGGCCGAGCAGCAAGAACAGCCACGGGGCCTGGCTGTTCGGTGCCGACAGGGCTTCGAGCACGAACAGGATCGTCGCGAGCATCGAGTCGGCGACGAACGGCTTGCCCCGCAGCCACAGGCTGAACCTCCGCATGATCACAGCCTAGGAGTTGCGGGCCGCGGCCGGTCCTGTGATTGGGTCTGACCATGGCGTGGTTCGACTGGGGTGTGTTGATGGTGGCGGCCACCGCGGCCGGCTGGGTCGACGCGGTGGTCGGCGGCGGTGGCCTGATCCTGCTCCCGGCGATCCTGATCACCATGCCTCAGCTGAGCCCGCAGATGGCGTTGGCGACGAACAAGCTGACGGCCATCAACGGCACCGCCGCCGCGGTGTTCACCTTCAGCAGGAAGGTCGCCATGCAGTGGCGGCTGATGATCCCTGCCGCCGCGCTTGCCGCGGTGTTCGCCGGGCTCGGGGCGGCCGCCGTGTCGCTGATCGACAAGGCGCTCTTCATCCCGATCGTCATGGTGTTGCTGGTCGCGATCGCGGTGTTCGTCACGATGCGACCGACTCTGGGCACGACCCTCGTCCATCACCAGCCGAGTCCGGTGCGGGTGTGGACGACGGTGCTGGTTGCGGGCGGCGTGATCGGGTTCTACGACGGACTGCTCGGGCCTGGCGCCGGCACCTTCCTGATCGTCACCTTCGCGGTGATGCTGGGAACGGAGTTCGTGCGCAGCGCCGCGATGGCCAAGGTGATCAACCTCGGCTCCAATCTCGGCGCCCTCATCTTCTTCGCGGCCACCGGGAACGTGTGGTGGACCCTCGGACTCGCGATGGCGGCGTGCAACGTGCTCGGTGCGGTGCTCGGCGCCAGGATGGCACTTGCCAAGGGCGCGGGCTTCATTCGGATCGTGCTGCTGGTGGTGGTCGTGGTGATGGTCATCCGGCTGGGCTGGCAGCAGTTCGCCTCATAGCGGGCGGACATCGGTAGCGTGTGACCCGTGACCGCAACCCGCGACGTCGACCCCGACTTCCTCGCCCTGCCGCTGCGCGCCCTCGCGGACGCCGCGCTGTCCACCGCCCGGGCCGCGGGCGCCACCCACGCCGATCTGCGGGTGCACCGGCTGTTGACCCAGTCGATCCGACTTCGGGACGGTGCCGTGCAGTCCGCGGTCGACGGCGCGGAACTCGGCGTGGCGGTGCGCGTCGTGGTCGACGGGACCTGGGGATTCGCCTCGCATGCGGAGCTGACCCCCGACGCCGCGGCCCGGACCGCGGCGCAGGCGGTCGAGGTGGCCATGGCGCTGCGGGCGTTGAACAGGGAGCGGGTGGAGTTGGCCCCTGAGCCCGTGTACCCCGATGTGGTCTGGGTCTCCGGCTACGAGGTGGACCCGTTCGAGGTCCCGACGGCCGAGAAGATCGAGCTGCTGACCGACTACTCGGCCCGGCTGTCGTCCGCCGACGGCGTGGACCACGTCACGGCGAGCGTGATGCAGGTCAAGGAACAGACCTTCTACGCGGACCTGGCCGGGTCGACCATCACCCAGCAGCGGGTCCGTCTGCATCCGCAGCTCGAGGCGACCGCCGTCGATCAGTCGGCGGGCAGCTTCGAGACCATGCGGACCCTCGCGCCCCCGGTGGGGCGTGGATGGGAGTATCTGGGCGCCGGAGCCGGCCCGGGTTCATGGGACTGGGCAACGGAACTCGCACGGATCCCGGAATGGCTTGCCGAGAAGGCCAAGGCGCCGTCGGTGACGGCGGGGCCGACGGACCTGGTCATCGACCCGACCAACCTGTGGCTGACCATTCACGAATCCATCGGCCACGCAACCGAGTACGACCGCGCCATCGGCTACGAGGCGGCCTACGCGGGCACCTCGTTCGCGACCCCGGACCAGCTCGGCACGCTGCGATACGGGACCGAGATCATGCACGTGACCGCCGACCGCACCGAAGAGCACGGGCTCGCCAGCATCGGGTACGACGACGACGGCGTCGGTTCGCAGCGCTGGGATCTGGTCCGCGGCGGCACCCTCGTCGGCTATCAGCTCGACAGGGTGTTCGCCCCGCGCCTCGGCCTAGAACGTTCCAACGGATGCTCCTATGCGGACTCGCCCCACCACGTTCCGATCCAGCGGATGGCGAACGTGTCGTTGCAGCCGGACCCCGAGCACGACACCTCCACCGAGGATCTGATCAGCCGGGTCGAGGACGGGATCTACGTGGTCGGCGACAAGAGCTGGTCGATAGACATGCAGCGGTACAACTTCCAGTTCACCGGTCAGCGGTTCTTCCGGATCAGGAACGGCGTTCTCGACGGGCAGCTCCGGGATGTGGCGTACCAGGCCACCACGACCGACTTCTGGGGTTCGATGGAGGCCCTCGGCGGGGCCTCCACCTGGCAGCTGGGTGGCGCGTTCAACTGCGGGAAGGCCCAGCCGGGTCAGGTGGCGGCGGTCAGCCACGGTTGTCCCTCCGCGCTGTTCCGCGGTGTGAACGTGCTCAACACGCAGGCGGAGGGTGGTCGATGATGATCCAGGCGCAGGACTTGATCGAGCGGGCCCTCGCGCTGCGCACGGTGGACGAATCGATGGTGTTGGTCACCGATGCCAGCGAGGCCTCGCTGCGCTGGGCGGGCAATTCGATGACCACGAACGGGGTGTCGACTTCGCGGAACTGGACCGTCATCTCGATCGTCCGCGACGCCGACGGGGCGCACGTGGGGACGGTGAGCTCCAGCACCGTTGACCCGCAGCAGATCACGGACGTCGTGCGGGCCAGCGAGGAGGCGGCGCGGACCGCCCCGCCCGCCGAGGACGCGATGGACCTGATCCCGGGTTCGGGTGTCACCGATCCCGACTGGTCCGCGGCCGCGGCGTCGACCGGTATCGATGTGTTCGGCCGACTGGCGGGTGACCTCGCCGACGGGTTCGACGGCGCCGACCGGCTGTACGGGTTTGCGCACCACCAACTCCACACCACCTGGCTGGGCACCTCCACCGGGGTGCGTAGGCGTTTCACCCAGCCGACCGGCTCGGTGGAGATCAACGGCAAGCGCGGTGACGCCAGCGCATGGGTGGGTGCGGGCACTGCCGACTTCGCGGACGTGTCGGTGCCGAGCCTGCTGGCCCAGCTGACCACCAGGCTGGACTGGGCCAAGCGCACGGTCGACCTGCCCGCGGGTCGCTACGAGACCCTGTTGCCTCCCTCCGCGGTGGCCGACCTGATGATCTACCTGATGTGGACGATGGAGGGCCGCGGTGCTGAGGAGGGGCACACCGCGCTGTCGAAGGCGGGTGGTACCCGGATCGGCGAGCGGCTCAGCGACTTCCCGCTCACCCTGCGGTCGGACCCTCGTGCGCCCGGGCTCGAGTACGCGCCCTTCGTGGCGACGACGACATCGAGCGACTCCCTCTCCCTCTTCGACAACGGCATGGACGTCGAGCGGGTCGACTGGGTCCGCGACGGAACCGTCAACGCGCTCGCCTACCCCCGCCACGCGGCACAGGAGTTCGGGGCCACGGTGGCCGTGCCCGGCGACAACCTGCTGCTCGCCGGCGGCGGTGCGGCGAGCATCGACGAGATGGTCGCCAGGACCGAGCGCGGGCTGCTGCTGACCACGCTCTGGTACATCCGCGAGGTGGACCCGGCCACGCTGCTGCTGACCGGGCTCACCAGGGACGGGGTGTATCTGGTCGAGGACGGGGCCGTCACCGGCGCCGTCAACAACTTCCGTTTCAACGAGAGTCCGCTCGACCTGCTGCGGCGGGTCTCGGAGGTGGGGGCGACCGAGAGCACCCTCCCGCGTGAGTGGAAGGACTGGTTCACCCGAACCGCGATGCCGCCGCTGCGGATCCCGGACTTCCACATGTCGTCCGTGAGCCAGGCGCAGTGATGACCCACTGCCCCTGCCTGAGCGGCGAGACCTACGAGCGATGCTGCGGGCGGTTTCATTCCGGTGCCGCGGAGGCGCCGACCGCCGAGCAGTTGATGCGCTCCCGGTACAGCGCGTTCGCCGTCGGCGACGCCGACTATCTTCGACGGACCTGGCACCCGAGTACCCGTCCGGCGCGGCTGACCCTCGACCCAGATCAGCGCTGGACTCGGCTCGACGTTCTCGGTCACACGGGTGGCGGGCTGCTGGAGAACGAGGGCACTGTCGAGTTCGAGGCACACTTCGTGCACTCCGGGCAGCGGGACTCGCTACGCGAGCACAGTCGGTTCGTGCGCGAGGACGGGCGCTGGTTGTACCTGGACGCCCTGGACTGACGGTCGCCGAGAGATTCGCGCCCGCGCCATCGGGGGCATCGAGGAGTAACGTCCGGCACAGGCGGGAAACCGCCGAGATCGCCTCAGGCGGCGACTGTGGACTGGTTCAACTCGGACGGATACTGGCTCGGGCGGCTGCTCTTCACGGAAGGCCTCGCCGCCATCTACCTGACCGCGTTTCTCGTGGCGGTCAACCAGTTCCGGGCTCTGATCGGCAGCAACGGGATGCTCCCGATCCCCGACTACCTGGCGACGGCGTCGTTCCGGCGGTCACCGAGCCTGTTCCACCTGTACTACTCCGATCGGTTCTTCGCCGCCGTGGCGTGGACCGGGGCCGGTCTTGCGGCCCTCACCGTGCTGGGTGTCACCGCCCGGCTTCCGCTACCGGCGCACATGCTGGTGTGGTTCGCGATGTGGCTGCTGTACCTGTCGATCGTCAACGTCGGCCAGGTCTGGTACGGGTTCGGCTGGGAGTCGCTGCTGCTCGAGGTCGGCTTCCTGGCCGTCTTCCTCGGCAACGCCGACACCGCGCCGCCGCTGGCCATCCTGCTGTTGCTGCGGTGGTTGCTGTTCCGGCTCGAGTTCGGCGCCGGAATGATCAAGATCCGCGGGGACTCCTGCTGGCGCGATCTGACCTGCCTCTACTACCACCACGAGACACAGCCGATGCCGGGACCGCTGAGCTGGTACTTCCACCGACTCCCGCGGCCGCTGCACCGGGTCGAGGTCGCGGGCAATCACCTCGCGCAGCTGGTGATGCCCTTCGGGCTGTTCGCCCCGCAGCCCGTCGCCTCGATCGCGGCGGGGATGATGATCGTGACGCAGCTGTGGTTGGTGGCCAGCGGAAACTTCGCGTGGCTGAATTGGCTCGCCCTGGTGCTGGCGGTGTCGGTGTTGCCGGACAGTGTGCTCGGCGTGATCCTGCCGATCGGTCCACTCGCCGAGGCCGGGAGCGCTCCGCCTGTCTTCGTGGCCGTGGTGATCGCGGTGACGGCCCTGGTCCTGGTGCTCAGCTACTGGCCCGCACGCAACCTCGCCTCACACAGCCAGCTGATGAACGCCTCGTTCAATTCCTGGCACCTGGTCAACACCTACGGCGCATTCGGCCACGTCACCAGGATCCGGTACGAGGTGATCGTGGAGGGCACCGCGGCCGCCCGCCTCGCCCCCGACGCGGAGTGGCAGGAGTACGGGTTCAAGGGCAAGCCGGGTGACCTCCGGCGCCGGCCCCGCCAGTTCGCTCCCTACCATCTGCGCCTCGACTGGCTGATGTGGTTCGCCGCGATCTCGCCCGGTTACGCCAGGGGGTGGTTCGTCGCGTTCGCCGAGAAGCTGCTCCAGAACGACCCCGCGACGCTGGCACTGCTCCGGCACAACCCGTTCGCGCAGTCGCCGCCCACCTTTGTGCGGGCGCGCCTGTTCCGCTACCGGTTCAGCACACGTCGGGAGCGCCGCGAGAACGGTGTGTGGTGGCACCGGACCCCGGTCTCGGACTATCTGCCTGCCATCCGGCTCGCGGCGGGGTCGGCAGGCGACGGCGCGAACCGGGGCTGAGCGGTCCGCTCGGTACCCTGGACGGCATGTCGAGCGGGGAGACCACCAGCGTGCGGGTGGACAGCTGGGCGTGGTCCGTGCGCCTGTTCAAGACCCGCTCCGCGGCCGCCGCCGCGTGCCGGGCAGGGCACGTGCGGGTGAACGGGGTGTCGGCCAAACCCGCGCAGCCGGTACAGATGGACGACGAGGTGCGGGTGCGCGTCGCGGGCACCGAACGGATAGTCGTGGTGGCCAGGCTCATCCGCAAGCGGGTCGGGGCGGCCGAGGCCGCGCTGTGCGTGATCGACAAGACACCTCCTCCACCGCCGCGCGAGGAACTGGTTGCCGTGCCGCGCCGGGACCGCGGATCCGGGCGACCCACGAAACATGAACGGCGCGAGCTGAATAGGCTGCGCGGCTTCAACGACGACTGACTTTCAGGCGCCCGCGGAATCATCTCACCCATTCTCGGTATGCGGCGCGAAATCTCGTGCCATGCTTCCCCCCGCCGGTGGCGACCGCCACCGAAACGGCGTGATCTCGGAGGAGCAATCGATGATGGGTCGGGTTCGACAGGGTTCGGTGTGGGGGCACCGTGCGGTGAGGGTTACCGCAGCAGTGGGGCTTTCCGCGGCGTGCGTGTCGGCAGGCCTGATCGGTGCGGGTGGAGCGTCGGCGCAGCCGGGCTTCACGCTCGGGTGCTCGACCGATTCCGATCACACCGTCTGCTCCTACGAGAGCTTCGGCCCCGCCGAGTACTACCTGGACGTCCCCCTCGGAGTCACCTCCGTCTCGGTCACCGCGAAGGGCGGTAGCGGGCATGGGCTGCAGGGCGGACGCGGCGGAACCGTCACCTCCGATCTCCCGGTGACGCCGGGGCAGCGGCTGTTCATCATGGTGGGCCCCGGCGGCGGGTCGGGCCTGAACGCGGGCGGCGGATTCGCCGCGGTGGCAACGCAATCGGCAGAGGGCAATTGGACCGCGGGGATGAATTCGCGCCTGCTCGTCGCGCCGGGCGGCGGTGGCGGAGGGGCCGGTGCGGGCGGTAACGCCGGCGCCTCTGCGCCAGGTGTCGGGGGTGGCCAGGCCGGATCAGATCTCGCGGGGGGTGCGGCAGGCATCGCCGGGACCGCCGGCGTGCTCGGCTCCGGTGGTTCGGGCGGTCTCCTGGGTTCGGGTGGCGGTGGCGGCAACTTCGGTGGCGGCGGTGGCGCGGGCGGCGGTGGCGGCTCGTTCCTGGTCCCGGCAGGCGGCAGCAGTGGACTCGCTCCGGCAGGTTCCTTTCCGTCGGTAGTCATCGAGTTCGATTCTTCGTACGTCCTGGGCACCGGCAGCAGCGGCTCCGGCAGCGCGGGTAGCTCCGGCGGGTCAGGGAGTGCGGGCAGCAGCGATTCCGGCAGCGCGGGAAGTTCCGGCGGATCCGGGAGTGCGGGGAGCTCCGGCCCCGCGTCCTAGCCGGGTTCCGGATCGGCCGATTCGCCGGGATCGGCCGATCCGGGCACCCGTCGGGGCACGCCGAGTGGAACCAGCGTCCAGTTCAATGCCCAAATGCGCCTGTATCGACGTCAGGAACGTGGCATGCTTCCAGCGCCGGTCGCAATCGCCCCGGACAATTAGAGAACTCAGCGAGGTTGTTTGATGCAAGCGCGTGTGTGGGAGGCGGGCTCGACACGGATGCGGCGCACCGTGGGACTGGCCGCAACGGTGGGCATGACGGCTGCCGTCGTGGCGGGGGTGACCGGCGGGGCAAGTGTGGCCGCCGCTGATGTGGTCGTGGGATGCACGCAGGCAGGCATCATCGTCAACTGTGCGTTCAAGGTCGACGGCGAGCACGTCCTCCCCATCCCTGCGGGGGTGACCTCGGTGAAGGTGACCGCCTTCGGTGAGGCGGGGCAGAACGGAGTCGGCACCGGCGGACTGGGCGGAGTCGTCACCGCGGACGTCCCCGTCACCGGCGGCAAGAACCTGTACGTCCTGGTCGGCGAGGGCGGCGGCAACGGCGGCGGCTTCTCCGGGGTGGCCACCGAATCGCTGAAGCAGGACCGGGATAAGGGCCTCAAGTCGCGGACCCTCGTCGCGCCCGGCGGCGGAGCGGGCAGCCTCGGGGTCCCCGGTGCCAACGCGGGTGAGTCCGGGTCGGGCGCCGCGGGCGGCAAGGCCGGCACCGCGAACGCGGGCGGCGCGGGCGGCAGCGGCTCGCCGTCCGGCGCTTCCGGCGTGCTCGGTGACGGCGGCGCGGGTGTCAGCGGCGGCGGCGACGGCGGCTCCGGCTACTACGGCGGCGGCGGCGGCGCGGCCTTCGGTGCAGGCGGCGGTGGTTCGTACCTGGTCCCCAAGGACGGCACGAAGCGGCTCGCGGCGTCCGGCGACAAGGCCAGGGTGCTCATCCAGTTCAACTCGCTGAACCCGATCATCCCGATCCCGGGTCTCCCCGATCTTAGCCAGCTGAGCTCGTCCTTCGGCAGCTGACAGGTCACCGAGGAATCGACGAGGCCCGCACC